>JAJQEJ010000064.1 GCA_021201735.1 Oscillospiraceae bacterium
AGCGTATCAACCTGCGTAGCCTTTGGGGCTATGACATTATTATACTAGGAGGTGCCTTTTTGGGGAAATTTGACGGTGTGCTTTTGGTGAGCGATTTTGACGATACGCTCTACACGCAGGACGGCCTCCTGCCGGAGGCAAACCGGCGGGCGGCAGAGTATTTCGTGTCCGAGGGCGGCTATTTTACCGTTGCGACCGGCAGGGCGCACCCGACCTTCGCCCCCTGTGCCCATCTTGTCCCCATCAATGTGCCCGTGGTGCTCTCGAACGGGTCGGCGCTCTATGACTTTCAGAAGGATTACATGGTCTACGAGACCTTTCTCCCCATGCGCGTTGCCGAGGATATGGCGCAGGTGGCTGGAAACTTTCCCGCGCTGGGCTTTGAGGCCTACCACGGGGACGATATCTATGCCTACAACCCGAATCTTGTGACGCAAAATCATCTGGCGCGCTCCAACAGCAGCTGCAAAATCTGCCCGATTGAAGACATTCCACTGCCATGGAACAAGGCGATTTTGCAGCAATATAACCATTTGCTGCGGCAGGTACAGGAATATATGCTCGCGCGCTGGAGTGAACACTATGAAGTTATTTTTTCCAACGAGGTGCTCCTTGAGCTGACAAGAAAGGGGAGCAACAAGGGCGGCATGGTGCGCTATCTCGCCGATCTGCTGGGGGTTACAGCGCCGCATATTTACTGCGTGGGGGATAATCAGAACGATTTGCCGATGCTGGAAATTGCGGCGGTTGCGTTTGCACCGGTGAACTGTGCCGATGAGGTGAAAAAGCACGGCGTGAAGCTTCTGCGCCCCTGCGAGGAGGGGTGCATCGCCGAGGTGGTGGAGTTTTTGGATCGGCGTTATTAAAATCGCACCGTTTCCAGCCACTTTTTGCTATGATTTCAAAAAGCTTTGTGATATAATAATAAATCAATCACGTTATAAGGAGCACAGCAGCAATGATTACAGTTTCGGATTTAGGCTTACAGTACAGTGGGCAGGCGCTGTTTACCCATGTGGACTTACAGTTTGTCAAGGGCAATTGCTATGGCGTAATCGGCGCAAACGGCGCGGGCAAATCGACGTTTTTGCGCATCCTGTCCGGCACGCTGGAGCCGACCTCCGGTGAGGTGTCCATCCTGCCGAAGACGCGCATGTCGGTATTAAAGCAGGATCAGAATGCATACGACGCATATTCCGTTATGGACGCGGTCATTATGGGCAACCCCCGCCTGTACGAGATCGGCGTGCAGAAGGAGGCGCTCTACGCCAAAGAGGAGATGACCGAGGAGGACGGTATTCTCGCCTGCGAGCTGGAGGAGGAGTACGCCGAGCTCGGCGGCTGGGAGGCGGAGAGCGAGGCGTCGCGTATTTTGCAGGGTCTTGGTATTCCGACGGACTATCATCAGACGGTGATGCAACATCTGGACGCCCGCATGAAGGTGAAGGTGCTACTGGCGCAGGCGCTGTTCGGCAACCCCGATATCCTGCTGCTTGACGAGCCGACGAACAACCTTGATATCAACGCTGTCAACTGGCTGGAGGATTTCCTGTTGGACTTTGAAGGCACCGTAATCGTGGTGAGCCATGACCGCCATTTTCTCAACACCGTCTGTACCCATACGGTGGATATTGATTTTAATAAGATTAAAATGTACGTCGGCAACTACGACTTCTGGTATGAGTCCTCCCAGCTGATGCAAAACCTCATGAAAAACCAGAACAAGCGCAATGAGGATAAGATCAAGGATTTGCAGGAATTTATCACCCGCTTTTCCGCGAACAAGTCCAAGAGCAAGCAGGCGACCTCTCGCAGGAAGCTGCTTGAAAAGCTGACGGTGGAGGAGATGCCCGCCTCCTCGCGCCGCTACCCGTGGGTGGGCTTCAGCCCCGACCGCGAGGTGGGGAAGGACATTTTGTTTGTCACCGACGTCTCCAAGACGGTGGACGGGGTCAAGGTGCTCGACAAGGTGAACTTCTCCGTGGAGCACGGGGATAAAATTGCGCTGGTCGGCGACAATGAAAATGCACACACGGCGCTGTTTCGGATTCTGGCGGGAGAAATGGAGCCGGATGAGGGTACAGTCAAGTGGGGCCAGACGGCGACTTGCTCCTATTTTCCCAAAGACAACACGCTCTATTTCCAGGACTGTGACGACAATCTGGTGGAGTGGTTGCGGCAGTATTCGCCCGACCCGCACGAGGCGTATCTGCGCGGATTTTTGGGCCGGATGCTCTTTTCGGGCGATGACGTCTATAAGCCGGTCAAGGTGCTCTCCGGCGGCGAAAAGGTGCGCTGTATGCTCTCTCGCATGATGCTCTCCGGCGCGAACGTACTGATGCTCGACCAGCCAACGAACCATCTCGATCTTGAATCCATCGCCGCGCTCAACAATGGGCTGGAGGCGGTGCGCTGCAATATCCTCTTTGCCTCACACGACCATCAGCTGGTGCAGACGGTGGCAAACCGGGTGTTTGACTTTACCGCCGACGGCAGGCTGATCGACCGGAAGATGACGTATGACGAATATCTTGAGCGTGCGGCGGCGGAGGCCTGAGCGCGTCGTGAGACGAAAGGACGGAACGTAAACTATGCGGAAAGAAATTGTTTTGCCGGTGATTGCGGCCGCGGGCGGTGTGGCGGGATTTTTCCTGCGCCGGTGGGAGCTCGCCACCGCCTTTGAAAGTGACTCCGGACTACAGATAACAGGTATGCCCGCAACCTATGCGCTCATTTTACTCTCTGCTGTGATGGTGGTTATTTCCCTGTTGCTCGGGCGCAGTAAGGTGCCCTTTCAGGGCGGGTATTATGAGGCGTTTGATGTGAAGGGGAATTGGGCTTTTGCCGTGGTGAACACAGTAGCGGCGTTCCTGCTGCTCATCTCAGGGGTTCTGAATCTGTACGGCTACGTGCGCCACACGCACGACTCCGTGATCCGTGTGCTGCTGGGGATTCTGTGTATTATCACCTTTGTTTTTGTCCTTGTACTCACGCGGGATAATCTGCGCCGCACGGGCAACGGTAGGTTCCGCTTTTCCCTGCTGGTGCCGGCGTATAATTTCTGCCTGTGGCTGATCTGCGCCTATCAGGAGCGGGCGATTGACCCGGTTATCGGCGACTATGTCTACCAGATGTTTGCCATTATCGCCTCCCTTTTGGGCCTGTACTTTATCGCAAGCTTTTCCTTTGGGCGCGGCAGGGTGGCGTTAACCGGCATTTTGTCCGGCCTCGGTATATATTTTTCCATCGTCGCGCTGGCAGATCATACGGACGCTGCCACAAAGCTGCTGCTCGGGTTTGCCATTCTCTATCTGCTGGCCGGGATGGTAGCCATGTATGCAAATATCCGCTGCCGCGCAGGGGCACCTGTGACGGGGGCAACGGAGCCGGAAATAACGGAGCCGGAAATAACGGAGGAGGCGCCTTCCCATGAATCGTAGGCAATATTATATCACAACACCCATCTACTACCCCTCCGACAAGCTGCACATCGGGCATGCGTACTGCACCGTCGCGGCGGATGTCATGGCGCGCTATAAGCGCCTGCAGGGCTATGACGTGATGTTTTTGACGGGGACGGACGAGCACGGGCAGAAGATTGAGCAGAAGGCGCGCGAGGCGAAGGTCTCCCCGCAGCAGTTCGTCGACAAGGTTGTCACGGGCAAGGGCGGTGTGCTCGACCTGTGGGAGCTGATGAATATCAGCAACGACCGCTTTATCCGCACGACAGACGACTACCATGTGGAGTCGGTGCAGAAGATATTTCGTAAGCTGCACCAGCAGGGGGACATCTATAAGGGGAAATACGTCGGGAAATACTGCACCGATTGTGAGGCGTTCTGGACGGAGACACAGCTGCAGGACGGGAAATGCCCCGACTGCGGCCGCGCCGTCAAGGACGCCGAGGAGGAGGCGTACTTTTTCCGCCTGTCCAAGTATCAAAACAGGCTCGAGAAGCTGTACGAGGAGAATCCGACGTTTCTGGAGCCCGCCTCCCGCCGCAACGAGATGATCAATAACTTTTTAAAGCCTGGGCTGGAGGATCTGTGTGTCTCGCGCACCTCCTTTTCGTGGGGGATCATGGTGGACTTTGACCCAAAACACGTGGTCTACGTCTGGGTGGACGCGCTGACCAACTATATTACAGCGCTCGGGTACCTGAACGGGAAATATGAGGATTTCCACGCCTTCTGGCCTGCCAACGTCCACTTTGTGGGCAAGGAGATTGTCCGCTTCCACGCCCTCATCTGGCCCGCGCTTCTGATGGCGCTGGATCTGCCCCTGCCGGAAAAGGTGTTCGGCCACGGCTGGCTGCTGCTTGACGGCGGGAAGATGTCCAAGTCCAAGGGGAACGTGGTAGACCCTTATCTGCTCGCCAAGCGCTACGGGGTGGACGCACTGCGCTATTTCCTGCTGCGTGAATTCCCCTTTGGGACGGACGGGAATTTCTCCAACGAGGCGCTCATCTCCCGCATTAACGTGGATCTTGCGAACGATCTGGGCAATCTGGTTTCCCGCACCATTGCGATGGTGGACAAATACTTTGGCGGTCAGTTGCCTGCGGAACAGGCGGAGGATGCGGCGGCGGACAGGGAACTGACGGAGCTGGGGCGTGCGCTGCGGGACGCCTATGAAAAGCAGATGGAGGCGTTTGCCTTCCAGAATGCGCTTGTGGAGGTTTTTCAGGTTATCGGGCGGGCCAATAAATATATTGATGAGACGGCCCCGTGGGTGCTCGCCAAGGATGAGGCAAACCACCCCCGGCTTGCGCGTGTGCTCTATAATCTGTTGGAGAGCATCCGCGTTTGCGCGGTACTGCTCAAACCCTTTATGCCAAAAACCGCGGAGGAGATATTCCTTGAAATCGGTGCCGCGCCGGGAAATACAACGTGGGAAGCGGCCGCGGAATGGGGGCTTTTGCCGCACAATGTCATCATCGTAAAGGGTCCCTCCCTCTTCCCGCGTATTGACGCGGAGCAGGAGCTCGCCGCACTCTCGGAGCTCGCACCGGCCTCCGGTGCGGCGGAAGACACGCACGTGGAGGAAATCAGCTTTGATACGTTTGAAAAGGTGGAGATGACGGTCTGCAAGGTGCTCGCATGCGAGCGGGTGAAAAAGAGCGACAAGCTGCTGAAATTCACGTTGGACGACGGCACGGACAAGCCGCGGCAGATCCTTTCCGGTATTGCAAAGTACTACACGCCGGAGGAGCTGGTGGGAAAAACCGTCGTGGCGTGCACCAATCTAGCCCCCCGCAAGATGATGGGACAGCAGTCCTGCGGTATGCTGCTCTCGGCGGAGCAGGGGGAAAGCCTCACACTGCTGCTGCTTGACGATGCGATCCCGGCGGGTGCAAAGCTGTGCTGAATTTGATATAGAACGGCCGGTGCGGCGTCTGGATGATAAGGCCAGACGCCGCACTTTTGTACATTTTGTATGATGGATTGCCATAATAGGGCAAATTTGCTTGACAGGGACGCAGATGGGCTATAAAATAGATATGTATAGAGCTTTTTGTGAATTTGGCATAGCATAAAGTAAGCTGTACATAGTTGCATGAAAGGGGAAACGGGAAATTCCCCTTGTTTTTTACGAAAAAACAGAAAAGAAAAATGGAGGTGTTCTTAATATAATGTGGTGGCTGTGCATTCCCGTGGGCATTATTGCCCTTATTATAGGCGTACTAGTCGGGATACAGTATAGAAAACGTGTTGCGGAAAAAGAGATATCAAGCGCGGAAGAGGAAGCGAAACGCATTATCAATGATGCCATCAAAAGCGCGGAGAGCAAAAAACGCGAAGCGCTGGTGGAGAGTAAGGAAGAAATATTACAGGCGCGCACCGAGTATGAAAAAGAGGTGAAGGAGCGCCGCGCAGAGGTGCAAAGGCAGGAAAACCGGCTTCAGCAGAAGGAGGAAACTCTGGATCGCAAACTCGAAAGCGTGGAGAAGAAAGAGGAGCAGATGCAGGCAAAGACCGCCGCGCTCGAAGAGGAACGCGCGCAGGTAAGTCGCATTCAGGAGGAGCAGACGGCAACGCTTGAGCGCATCTCCGGCCTGACGGTAGAGGAGGCGAAGCATTACCTCATTTCAGAGCTGGAAGCCGAGGTGACGCATGAGTCGGCGATGAAGGTGCGCGAAATTGAAGCGCAGTTTAAAGAAGAGGCCGACACAAAGGCGAGAGAAATTATTTCCCTTGCCATCCAGCGCTGTGCGGCGGATCATGTGGCGGAGGCGACCGTGTCGGTTGTCCCGCTGCCGAATGATGAGATGAAGGGCCGGATTATCGGACGAGAAGGGCGCAATATCCGAACCCTTGAAACCATGACGGGCGTGGATTTGATCATTGACGACACGCCGGAGGCGATTACGGTCTCCTGCTTTGACCCAGTGCGGCGTGAAATTGCCCGCCTTGCGCTGGAAAAGCTCATTCAGGATGGGCGGATTCATCCCGCGCGCATTGAAGAGATGGTGGAGAAGGCCAAGCGTGAGGTGGACGCGACGATCAAGGCCGAGGGCGAGCGCGCGGTCTTTGACACCAACGTGCACGGGCTGCATCCGGAAGTGATTAAGCTGCTCGGGCGGCAGCATTACCGTACAAGCTACGGGCAAAATGTGCTTAACCACTCCATTGAGGTATCGCACCTTGCCGGTCTGATTGCCGCGGAGATCGGTGCCGATGTCGCGCAAGCCAAGCGCGCGGGGCTGCTCCACGATCTGGGCAAGGCGATTGACCACGAGGTCGAGGGCTCCCATGTGCAAATCGGCGTGGAACTGGCCAGAAAGTACCACGAGAGCGATGAGATTGTGCACGCCATCGAGGCGCATCACAACGATGTGGAGCCGAGAACGGTCGTCGCGTGCCTCGTACAGGCGGCCGATGCGATTTCCGCCGCGCGGCCCGGCGCGCGGCGTGAGAATCTGGAAAACTATATCAAGCGGCTGGAAAAACTGGAGGAGGTCACAGCCTCCTTCCCCGGCGTCGAAAAATCGTATGCCATTCAGGCGGGCCGGGAAGTGCGCATCATTGTGGCGCCGGATCAGGTATCGGAGGATCAGATGGTGCTGCTCGCGCGGGATATTACAAAGCGCATTGAGGAGGAACTCTCCTATCCCGGTCAAATCAAGGTACATGTGCTGCGCGAGACAAAGGTCATTGAATACGCGAAGTAGGGGAAGATGCAACCAGAGCCCGCATAGGAAAGGAGCTGATGGTTATGAACCCCACGGTTATTTGGGTTATCTTACTGATCATTTTTTGTGTTTTCGAAGGTATGACGGCGGGGCTGGTGTCGATCTGGTTTGCCGCGGGCGCGGCGGTCGCGCTGATCGCCTCCGGCTTGACCGACAATATCTGGGTACAGATTATTCTCTTTTTGGTGGTGTCCTGTGTGGTGCTGCTGCTGTTGCGCCCAATCGTGCGCAAGCGCCTGAGCCCGAAACAGGAGGCGACCAATGCCGACCGGGTGATTGGCGCGGAGGGCATCGTCAAGGAGGAAATCTGCAACCTGAAAAATGAGGGACAGATATCCGTTCTGGGCAGTGTGTGGACGGCACGCACGCAGGAGCAGGATCAAACCATTCCGGTGGGTGCAATTGTCAGGGTACTGCGCATTGAGGGCGTGAAGCTCATCGTTGTACCCGAACCGGGACAGAGAGAAGAGAAGTGTTAACGTAAGCGGAAAATGGAGGTTTTATTATGCCGATTGTCATTGTGATCGTAGTCATCATTATTTTATTGATCGTCGTCACCAATATCCGAATTGTGCAGCAATCCAGAGCGTATGTTATTGAGCGGCTCGGTGCGTTCCACACCATCTGGGGCGTTGGTATCCACTTTAAGATGCCGTTTTTTGAGCGCATTGCCAAGGTTGTCTCGCTCAAGGAGCAGGTGGTGGATTTTGCGCCCCAGCCTGTCATTACGAAAGATAACGTTACCATGCAGATTGATACCGTAATCTATTTTCAGATTACCGACCCAAAGCTCTATACATATGGCGTGGAGCATCCCATGAGCGCCATTGAAAACCTGACCGCCACGACCCTGCGTAATATCATCGGTGATCTGGAGCTCGATCAGTCCCTGACAAGCCGGGACATTATCAATTCCAAGATGCGGGCCATTCTGGACGAGGCGACCGACCCGTGGGGCATTAAGGTTAACCGCGTGGAGCTGAAGAATATTATTCCGCCGCGTGAAATTCAGGACGCCATGGAAAAGCAGATGAAGGCCGAGCGCGAACGCCGCGAGGCGATTCTGCAGGCGGAAGGGCAGAAGGCCAGTCAGGTTCTGGTTGCGGAAGGCGACAGGCAGGCCACCATTCTCCGTGCCGAGGCCGACAAGCAGGCCGCCATTATGCGCGCGGAAGGTGAGGCGGAGGCCATCGTGAAGGTGCAGAACGCGACCGCGGAGGCGATCAAGCTCCTGAACGTGGCGAACCCGAACGAGCAGGTGATCAAAATCCGCGCGCTTGAGGCATTCCAGACAGCGGCGGACGGAAAAGCAACCAAGATCATTATCCCCTCCGAGATTCAAGGGCTTGCTGGTCTGTGCGCGTCCGCCAAGGCGGTTTTCGACGGCACGGAGCCGAAGCAAAAGCAATAATTCCTACTATGACAATCAGGGGCTGGTACCGTTGCGTATTCAGCCCCTGATTTTATTTTTTGCTGGCATGAAAAAATCACCAAGGAATTTGGAACTTTTTTGAGGACGAACCGTCTAACAGGTATCACCAGGAGGAACGCAGGAGAAGGGGAAATAGGAGGTTATGATGAAAAAATTTGTTGCGCTACTGATTCTGGCCGCATTGGTTTTGGGCAGTATTCCCGTGTTCGCTGCCACGGAGAAGGATGGGTATGCCCTCACGCCGACGAGCGCTGGCGCAGACGGTGTGAATGTGGCAAGCACGTTCCAGCTCACCACGCCGGAGGATTTTACGCCGGAGGACATCGGTGCCAGACTCACGCTCGACGGACAGGCGGCTCCCACGGTGGAGAAAACAGGCGACCGGACCTTTTTGATCACCCCGGCGGCTCAGCTCTCCGCCAACACCCTCTACACCTTCCGGCTCACCCGACCGGAGGCGGCAGAGCTGACGTGGGTATTCCAGACGGCAAAAAAGTTTGCGGTGACATCCGTCTTCCCCGCAAATCAGGCCACCAACGTGCCGATTAACAGCGGCATTGAGATCACGTTTTCTACCGAGGGATACGGCGAGATTGACAGCTATTTCAGCATTTCCCCGGCGGTGAAGGGGACATTTGAATACCACAAAAATACCGCCGTCTTTGTGCCGGAGGCGCTGGCATACAAGACGATGTACACCGTCACGCTCCAGGGCGGCATTGCGCTGGCGAGCACAGGGGAGGCCATCACAGAGGACACGGTGTTTTCCTTTGAGACGCAGGCGAAAAAGGAAAAGGAGGCCGTGGAAGCACAGGAATCAATATGGTTCTCTCCGACCTATACTGAATACGGCACCACCGACCCGCCCAGTCTTTATCTCTACGCATATGATTCCGCAAATAAGCAGTATTTAAGCCCCAAAATCAATGTTTATCAGTTTAAAAGCGATGCGCAGGGGTTAGAGGCGGCGCTGAAACGTCAAGGAGCCCCTTACTGGAGCAATTACGCCAGGGAGGAGAGCTATACATCTGTCTCCAGCCTCAGCCGCGTGTTGTCCTTTCAGGCGGAGATGGACGGTAAGAATCATATGCTGACGCTGCCGGAAACACTATCGGCGGGCTTTTATGTCATCGAGGCGGTATCCAATGACGCCTACGACCAGATGATCATTCAGGTCAGTGACCTGCCGGTGCAGGTGATCGCGGATAACGACAAGGCCATCGTCTGGGTCAATGACATCCAGACGGGTACTGCGGCGACGGGTGCCACCGTTTATGATGTTAATGGCAAAGCCACCTACAAGACCGATGAATACGGCATTGCCGTCATCAATCGGGCGCTCTGTACCACCGACGGCGTAGAGCAGCTGCTCGTCACCGCCAAGGACGGGCGGACGTGTACGTGGTTCCGCAGCAGCATAAGCATCAGCAGCGGCGAAAACAGCGACGACTACTGGAAATACCTCCAGCTCGACCGCAGCCTCTTCCAGCGGGACGATGACGTCTTGTTCTGGGGCTTTGTGCAAAACCGCAACGAGGAGGAGTCGGTGCAGAGCGTCCGGGCGGTGCTGACGCAGGGGTACTACTTCTACAGCGGTTCGGACAGGGACATCCTCCAGAGCCAGACGGTGCCGGTTACAGAGGGCACCTATTCCGGTGCGCTCTCCCTGCCCAATCTGGACGCGGGAACCTACTGCCTGACGATCTATCACGGGGATATTCTGCTCACCTCCACCTATTTTTCGGTGGAGGAGTATGAAAAGCCCACCTATAAGCTTGAGATTACAACGGAGAAAAAGGCGGTCTTTGCCGATGAGACGGTTCCCTTTCATATCAGCACCGCGTTTTTTGAGGGGACGCCCGTCCCCGGACTGGAGCTCTCCTACCGGTTCAGCGGATATCAATCGCGCAGCGGCACGGTGACGACGGACGCCGCCGGGAAAGCGGTGGTAACAGAAGCGCTTGCGCCAAATGACAGCAATAGAACCACGCTCTCGTTTTCCGCGGGGGCAACCCTGCCCGAGATCGGCGACATATCGGACAGCGCTTCGGTACGGGTATTTACAAATGACATCGACCTTGGTATACAGGTCAAACGGACCGGCGGCAATGCTACACTCACAGTTGACGTCAACACCATCACGCTCGACCGACTCAACGACGGCACGGCCACGGGCTATTACGACTATCTGGACGCGCCTGTCGCGGGCAGAGCAGTCACCGCCGAGGTATTTCGGACGTATTATACCAAAACAGAGAGCGGCACATATTATGATTACATTGAAAAGAAGAGCAAGCAGTGTTATACCTATGAGCGTCAACAGGAGGCGCTGGAGCAGTATACGCTGACAACGGATGAGGGAGGCCATGCCCAGCTGCAATTTACCGTCCCCGACGTAAAGGGTGAGTCGTATTATGTAACGCTCACCTGTCTGGACAACAACGGGCGGAAAGTCTCACACACCGTGTACATCGGACGGGACTATGCCAGCTATTATAACAGTATCGAGACCGATCGCTATATGCTGCAAACCGAAAAGACCAGGTATGACGTGGGTGAGGCGGTAGAACTGACGCTCCAGCGCGGTGAGGACACCGTGCCCGGCGGTAATGTCCTGTTTGTCCAGGAACGGAACGGCATCACGGCGTATCAGGCGGGGGAAAACCCCTATACCTTTTCCTTCTCGGAACAGCACATTCCGAATATCTATATCTACGCCTATTGTTTTGATGGTATGCAGTACCAGTGTACATACTACATGTACGAGATTTTGACCTACCAGCCCGACAGCAGAGCGCTGGCGCTGACGATCACGCCCGATCAGGATTCCTACGCGCCGGGAGATACATGCACCGTCCGGGTCACGGCAACGGATGTAAACGGTGCGCCGAAGCAGGCAAGCATCAATCTCAGTGTAGTGGATGAGGCGCTGTTCGCCCTGAAGAACTACACGGTCGATCCGCTGCAGGCGCTGTACACAGCGGTGCGGGTGCGCGGTACCTTTTCGTATGCAACTCACGCCTATACGATAAGCGTCAGAGAAAGTGCAGGCGGCGGTTCTGCAACAACCATTACGGGGGATGCCGACATACCGCTAGGCATTGCCAGTGAGTCCAACCTGCGGGAAACCTTTTTGGATACGGCCTTCTTTGACACCATCCAGACCGACGCCCAGGGGCAGGCCGTCTACACCTTTGGCCTGCCGGACAACATTACGTCCTGGCGTCTCACGGCCGCCGGTATCAGCAAGGATCTCTACGCGGGCAGCGCCACCGGCAATATTGCGGTCACACAGCCCCTCTTTCTCAGCTACACCCTCAGCGACACCTTCCTGACGGGGGATACCCCGACGGTGGGGATTACTGCCTACGGCTCCGGGCTCACAGGCAGTGAACCGGTGACCTTCACCGTATGGGATGAGGCGGACCCAGACCGGAAATATACCGCCGATGGTACCGCGCTCTCGCGCACCGACGTCCCGCTCTGGAAGATGACGGACGTGGGGGAACACGCCCTTATCCTGCAGGCATCGGTGAATGGCGGACAGAGCGATATGGTCAAGCACACCTATGAGGTGCTCAGCAGCTACCGGCAGGTCACCACCGCGCAGTATTATGACCTGACACGCGACACGGTGCTGCAGACCGGCACGAGCGGACTCACGAACATCACCTTCACCGATCGCAGCCGCGGGCAATACCTCAGCGAGCTCTTCCGGATGCGGTGGGGCAGCGGCGACCGCGTGGAGCGGATGCTGGTGCGCCGGGAGTCCGCCGCGCTGATCGCCGCGTACTTCCCCGATCTGAGTACATGGACGCGGCAAGAGGACGCGTTTGACCCACTGCAATACCAGCGGGGCGACGGCGGTATGGCCATTCTCCCCTATGCAGAGAGCGACGTTGTCACAACGGTGAAGCTCATGCCCTATGTGCTGGATGAGGTGAACAAGAGCGCCCTGAAAAACTACCTCTATGACATCTACGAAGGGGACAGCGGACAGCCAAAGACATGCGCCCTTTACGGTCTGGCGCAGCTAAAGGAGCCGGTGCTTCTGGAGCTGGATGCCTACGCGCAGCTGGAAGACCTCTCTATTCAGGACGCGGTTTATGTGGCCCTGGGCTACTGCGCGCTGGGAGAGACCGCATCGGCAAACGCGCTCTACAGCGCCCACGTCGCGCCGTCACTGGAGCAGATAGCGCCATACTACCGCGTGAACACGGGCGCAGATAACGACGATATTCTGGAGGCCACCTCCGCCGCGGTGCTGCTCGCGGCCACGCTGGATCAGCCGGAGTGGGAGGGACTCTATCAGTACTGCGTCAAAAATCAGACGGTGGATATCCTCATCACACTGGAAAAATTCCGATATATCGAGATGCAGATGGAGAAAACCACGGCAGAGGGCGGGAGCGTCACCTATTCGCTCTACGGTGAGACGTACACAAGGGATTTAAGCGGTGGCAGGAGCTATACCCTGCGCATCCCCGCGCAGAATATGAGCGCGTTTGCGCTACAGTCCGTCGAGGGCGCTGTGGGCGCGGTGTCCTCCTACGAGATCCCCATGACCGATGGAACCACCGCCGAGACGGGTATCTCCGTGACGCGTAAATACTATAACGCCAACGGCGGCGCGCTGGAGAATAACAGTATGAAGCAGGGGGATCTGGTGCGCGTGGAGCTCACTGTGAATTACGCGCCCAAAACCGTGCAGGGGTCTTACAGCGTGACCGACTATCTGCCCGCGGGCCTTGCCTATGTGTCGAACTCCGCAAAGATTGAGAACGCGGCCCGCTTCGGGTACGGTTACTCCTGCTATGCGACCACCGAGGGGCAGAAGGTTCTTTTCTACGACTACAACAGAGCGGACAGTAACCAGAGCGTGTACTATTACTACGCACGGGTCATCTGTCCCGGCACATTCCGAGCGGAGGGTACTGTGGTACAGAACCTGGCCGCCACGGGCTATATGACGCTGGGAGCGGACGATACCATCACGATTTCGTAATTGTAAGGGCGTGTTGCAGATTTTTACATTCTGCAACACGCCCTTCAAATGATTGGCATCTACTAGGGGTCATATTGTGTTCATTTTACCATATACTAAACAATATGACAAGCGGTAAATGTCAAACAAGAGGTGCTTTATGTTTAAAAATAAATATGAAAACGGGAAATTGAATCTATGCGGGGCTGTTATCGCAACGCTTAGAAAACAGAACGGGCTTTCCCAACGTGCGCTTGCTGACCAAATGCAGCTTTTGGGAATTGACATTAATAAAAATGCGATTCAAAAAATTGAAAGGGAACAGCGTTTCGTTACAGATATTGAAGTAAAAGCATTTGCTGCATATTTCAAAGTGACCACGGACTATCTGTTAAATTGCAATTGGTAATGGAGTAAAAAGTGTAACAAAGGTGTAATCTGGGGATGCTTTACAAACAATTTAGGCTTTGTTATAATGAGCACAGGAATATAAATACAGCTTAATTGTTATTATTCGGTAGATTAATCAAGGAATCACCGGAAGGGGGCGGTGCCGTTATGAAAAAAAGAATGCTCGCGATATTACTCGCGCTGGCGATTTGCGTTGGAATGATAACGGGTACGGTCTTTTCCGCGTCGGATGAAGCGCAGCAGGCGGCGGAGGAGCTGTATGATCTTGGCATATTCCAAGGTGCCGGAACAAAGACGGATGGAACGCCGGATTTCAGGCTGGATGAAAAGCTGACACGCGCCGAGGCGGTGACGCTATTGGTGCGCCTGCTTGGCAAGGAAAATGAGGCGGTATCCAAGAGCTGGGCTACGCCGTTTACCGATGTGGAGGATTGGGCGATGCCGTATGTTGGGTACGCATACGCGAATGGACTCACGAGCGGCGTCGCGGCGACGGAATTTGGAAGCTGGCGCTCGGTGAGTGCGACGCAGTATCTCACCTTCCTCCTGCGCGCGCTCGGCTATACGTCCGGTTCGGATTTTGCGTGGGACAGCGCATGGACGCTGACCGACCAGCTGGGGATCACCAAAGGGGAATATGTCGCTGCCGCTACCTTTACCCGCGGCGACGCGGCTATTGTATCCTGCCGGGCGCTGGACACCTCCCTCAAAAATGAGACAAAAACCCTGCGGAAGGTGATCAGCGATACGCTGGACGATACGACGGCTGCGGTAAAACGCGTGATGCTTCTGGGCGGGACAAGTTATTACGACTACGCGGAGAGCTTCAAAAATGGCTATGCCTTTGCCATCCGTGACGGTGTGTGCGGATATGTCAGCGCCATCGGGGTGTTTACACCCTGCTATACGGTGGACTTTTACACCTCCGACTACAGCGGAGATCAGTACTATGCCCTTATCCAGCTGCTTGGCGCGTCGACAACGCCGCAGTTTGCGGTGTCGGAAGACGGCATCTATCCATACTATGATAACGATGCCGGCGCATGGGGGTACAAAAATATTTATAACGGCGAGATCGTACTTGAGCCGGTATATGCCGAGGCGTGTCCGTTTTCGGAGGGCCGGGCCATTGTCCGCTATACGCAGGTAAGCGCAGAGGACGCGCGCTACTGGGTCATCAACACGAAAGGCGCGGATATGTTTGATACGGCGTATGTCTTTGAGCTCCACTATCAGGATGGGCTGCTGAACGCGACGGCGGAGAGCGGCGGCGTCTTGTATAACTGCCTGTATGACACAGATGGAACGGTGATTGTATATTTGGCCGAAGCCACCGATATTGTGCGCAGTATCGACTTTCATGCCTCCGCCTCTTGCCGCAACGGCTACGCGCTGCGCGACGAGAGTACCGACCCGAATCATATTGGCGTCTTCATCGACGGAATAGAGACCAGCCAGTTATTTTACTATATCAATACCGCCGGGGCAATTACGGCGGTTCTCCCGTCGGGTGCGGAGACCGGTCTGGGCTGGAACAGGGACTCCAACGCTGCCTTTTATAAGGCCAATGGGAAATATGGACTGTTTAACGCCGACGGGAAGATTACCGAGGCGATCTATACCGCGGTGACGCCGCTGCAAAATGGTATTTCATTTGTCAGTGAGGACGGCGTGACCTATTATCCAATCAAGGCAAACGGCAGCCGGATTGGAACGGAAGATTACAGCGGAGGCGGCGCATGTGGCGATAACAAGTTGATTCCCGCGGCCCAAGAGGGGGCATATGGCTATATCAGTACCACCGGTGCAACGGTGATCCCGTTCCAGTATGCCGCCGCCGAACCCTTTTCGGAGGGCATCGGCTTCGTCAGGGAGACGGAGGACGGCATGAAAACACTCATCAACACAGATGGGGATGTGATCACGGGAAGTCTCACGGTGTTGGACAGCAGCACCGCGTCGGAAGGGTTTTATCTCATTTCCACGCCGCAGGGGTACTGCCATATTTACGCAGTCTATTAATGGGCAATGACGGAGAAGGGGGGCTTGCTGCCGGAGGCGCGGTGGCAGGCCCCCGCTTTGGGCTTTACATTGCGGCGGACTTTTTATATAATGGAGAAACCGCAAGGATATCATGATGTTATGTGAGGGAGATTCATGCTGCAATTTGATGAATATAAGGTAAAACTGGGCAATCTGCGCGCCCCGCTCGACGATTTGGAGCAGGCGCTGAATCTGGAGAGCGCCGCGCGTGAGGTGGATATGCTCGAGTCGGAGAGCGCGTCGGACGGATTCTGGGACAATCTGGAGAAGGCGCAGAAGGTACAGCAGCGCGTCAAAAACCTGCGTGACAAGCTAGAGGGGCAGGAAAAGCGGCGTTCACTCTGGTCCGACCTCCTTACACTCTGCGAGATGGGGAATGAGGAGGAGGACGAGAGCATTCTGCCGGAGCTGGAGAGCGGCTTTGCAACGCTGGAACAGGAGATTGAGGAGGCAAAGCTCGCCACCCTTCTCACAGGCGAATACGACAACTCCAACGCCATTTTGACCATCCACGCCGGTGCGGGGGGGACGGAGGCGCAGGACTGGACGCAGATGCTCTACCGCATGTATACCCGGTGGGCGGAGCGGCACGGACTGAGCTGCACCACACTCGACTATCTCGACGGGGATGAGGCGGGGCTAAAAAGCGCGACCATTCTCATTGAGGGGGAGAATGCGTACGGCTTTTTGCGCAGTGAGCATGGCGTGCACCGGCTGGTGCGCGTGTCCCCCTTTGACTCGAACGCCCGCAGGCATACCTCCTTTGCTGCGCTGGAGGTGATGCCGGAAATCCCTGACGACGTGGAGGTGGATATCCGCCCGGAGGATATTGAAATGCAGGTGTTCCGGTCTTCCGGCGCGGGCGGGCAGCATATCAATAAAACCTCCTCCGCCGTGCGCCTGATCCACAAGCCCACGGGCGTTGTTGTGGCCTGCCAGACCGAGCGCAGTCAGTTTCAAAACAGGGACACCTGTATGCGGATGCTGCGCTCCAAGCTTGTGGAGCTTAAAATGCAGGCGCACGCCGAGAAGATTTCCGATATCAAAGGGGTACAGATGAAGATCGAATGGGGCAGCCAGATCCGCTCCTATGTGTTTATGCCCTATCAGCTTGTGAAGGACACGCGCTCCGGCTATGAGACGAGCAATGTAAACGGCGTGATGGACGGGGATCTGGACGGATTTATCAATGCCTACCTCCGCTGTGAGGCGAATGGTTCCTTTCTGTCAAAATAAGCCGTGCGGATGACCCGCCGGAGGAACGGGGGTGGTAAGCAGAATGGATCGCAAAGCGCTGGCGGCCGCCTTTCCGGCGACCATGCCCGTTCTGGCGGGCTATCTGTCAATCGGTATCGCGTTTGGGCTGATGCTACAGCGCATCGGATTTAATTTTATCTGGGCTTTTTTCATGAGCGTATTTATCTATGCGGGTTCCTGCCAGTATATGGCGGTCGGCCTGCTCGCCTCCTCGGCGACGCTTACCACGGTTGCGCTGATGACGTTTCTAATTAATTTCCGCCATTTGGTCTATGGGCTTTCCATGCTGGAGAAATTTCGCGGCATGGGCGCGCGTAAGCTCTACATGATCTTTTCGCTGACGGATGAGACGTATGCGTTGCTCAGCGCGGTGCAGGCACCGGTCGGGGTCAACGCGAAGAACTTTTATTTTGCCATTGCCCTCTTAGACCAGTGCTACTGGATTGTCGGCGCGGTGATCGGCGCGGTGGCCGGGGCGCTGATTCCGCTGGATATCACCGGCATTGATTTTGCTATGACCGCACTGTTTCTGGTGATCGCGGTGGATCAGTGGAAGGCGTGCAAAAAGCACATCCCCGCCATTCTGGGCGCGGCAGCCGCGGTGCTCTTTTTGGTTCTGGTGGGCGCGGAGCAGTTTCTCTTGCCGTCACTTGCGGTCATTGTGCTGGTGCTGGTACTGACGCGCACCTTTCTGGATGAACACCCGGAGGAACAGGCCGGTGGACAGGAGGAGCGTGAAGCATGACAGCCGGACAAGCCGTCGCGGCCATTGCGGTGATGGCAGCCGTCACCTTTTTGACCCGCGCCATTCCGTTTCTCCTTTTTGACCGGGGGGAGCAGCCGCCAAAGCTTATTCTCTACCTCGGGCGGGTGCTGCCGCCCGCCGTCATCGCCATGCTGATTATATACTGTCTGCGCAATGTGCAGGTGACAGAAGTGACCAGCTGGGCCCCGCAGCTGATCGCCATGGCGGCGGTTGTGCTGTTGCACGTTTGGAAGAAGAATAATTTGCTCTCCATCTTTGGCGGGACGATTCTCTATATGGTATTGGTGCAGGCGGTGTTCGCCTGACAATATGAAAAAAGTTGGGGCGCTGTATCAATGTAGTAATGATACAGCGCCCCAGTTTGCAGTGATATGTGTTCTGCCGGGTTGTGTGGCTTACAACGACTCGGCGGATTCTGTTTCCTCGGCTTCTTCCGGCTCCTTCGCCTGTGTGGCATCTGCGTTGGCGTCGGCGTCATTTTCCTGCACGTCGTCCTCCTGTGCGTCTTCCTCCTCTAGTACAGGCTCTTCCTGTTCGGAGTCTTCCTCCTCCAGTACAGGCTCTGCCTGCTCAGTGTCTTCCGCCGCCTGTCTGTCTTCGACGACAATGGAATCCTCCGTGCTTTCATCGCTCAGGTTTATGAGCAGGGAGGTGCTGCTGGTACTGCTCAGCGTAAAGTCGAACTCGTAATTCACGTAGCCCGGAACGACAATCTCAATGACGTAGACAGGGTCTGCGTTGTCCTCAGTTTCTTTGACGGGAGTAAAGCAAGAGGCACTCGTGTTGACTGAACCATCTGAATTGATGACAGTCACCGGATTGCGCCCGGATAGGGCATAGCTCGTGCCGTCAACGTTAACACTGGTGATTGCGGCAACGTAGTCTGTTACAGCGGCATCGCCGGAATAGCCTCCATCCGTGTTGGTGACCAGTTTCCCTTGGGTCGCATCAAACACCACCGGGAGATTGGAAGTGTACAGATTGAAGGTTGTGGAGAGATCCGTCCAGCCATTCTTGCTGTCGCCACCGTCTGAGAGGGTCAGCGTGTAGGTGCCGGTAGGAATCGTCGCAGTGCTGTCCCAAGAGATTGTGCCTGCAGCGGCATCGATGGTGAACAGGGAGCTGTCACCCGGGCCGCTGATGGCGTAGACCTTCTCATAGTCGTCGAGACCAGTCGCTGTGATCGTGGTCGAGGTGCTCGAGCCTATGTCCGCATCTACAACAGCGAATGCATAATTCGTGGGGATCTTTGCGAGATATTCTTCCCACGCCAGCGTGTAGTAGCCCTTATCGGTGATGAAGACCACCTTCTGCATGGTTTCACCCTGCATGTTGACGTAGCTCGTATTATCCAGCAGGGAGCTGCTGTGGACGTATTCCTGTACGCCGGACGACCATGCGATCTCCAGACCGTAACGGCTGCCCCACCAGATGTTTTCCATGTGGCGCATGGCGTAATATCCGCCGTCGGCATCGTTGTTCGTGTTTGTCGTCTGAACCATCATGCCGTAGATTTGGAAGAAAGCCCTGCTTTGATCTGTAAGCTCAATCCCGATTTCATCATCAGATGTGTTGGGGATACCGGCGTATCCACCCCCGCTCACGGGGAAGTTATTGGTGTTGTGAGAAGTATCGCTAAAGTCGAGCTCATAGTCGCCATAAGTGCTCTCGTCACCTGTTTTGAGCACGAATTCAGCTGTATAGGTCTGCGCGTTACCATCTTCATCGGTAGCATATCCAGTTGCGTCAGGATTAATTTCATACGTGGGCGCGTCAGCTCCGCCGGATTTTACTGCGGAGAAGGAAATCTCCCCGTTTGTAAAGCTGGCAACCTTATAGGCCGTCGGCTGATCGGCGGAAATGTCGGTCATGGCATAGGAGTACGTATCCTCCAGCGCATCGACATAGTTATCTCTGGGCGTGGCGCCACCCGCGTTGGGATTGTAAAGGTTCACTGTTTTCAGGCTCTCTCTCAGATCCTCCAGATCCGCAAGCATCTCCGCATATTCGTCAAACGTTATGGCCACCGGGTAGGTAATACCCAAAATTGCGCCATAGTCCTCGTCCTGATCGGAAAGATAAGCACCGGTCACCATAGAACCGCTTTTCCATTTGCTGGTGCTCGCGGTGGTAACGGCGTCAACGCCCTTGCTGATGCCGTTGCTGCCCTCGGCGGCGTAGAAATCGGCATACGGGATGCTCATCGTTCCATAGAGGTAGCCGTCCGTTGCAATCGCCTGCGTGGTCGTCTCCGCGGCGTAATCTGACAAGATGACTTTCACGAAGTAGGAGCCGGAGTATGTCCCGAGGTTCACGTAGGAGAGCCCCTCCGTGTCAATAACCGCTCTTGTCGCCACGCCGGTTGCGTTGTCGGTAATCTTGAGGATAGCCCCTTCCAAATCCTTGGAAGAGTTGATGACAACGCCGCCGTCCATGACAGAGATGTCTATCGCCGTCTCCGTCAGCACAATTTCATAGTCGGTTTCCACCAGAATCTCTTCGATAGACCCGGTGGGCATAGAATAGCCGTTTGCAAGCAGCAGCTTATCGAGCGCGTTATAGGAGAGGGTAGCGCCGCTGTAGGTGTCGACCAGGGCAGTGCTGCTCGGTGTAACCCTTCCGCAGAGGATGTCGGAGAGATACGTTGTTAGGTCGTCGACCAGATCCTCAACGTACTCGTGGTTCACAGTCTGCTTTGCGCCGCTGTCCATACCGCCATTGGCGGGCTCATAGTAGGAGTCGTGTTCGAAATCGAGCGCGACCACGACCTCGTTGCCCCCATAGGTGTAGGACCAGACGTAGATGTCAATGGTGTAGTCATAGAATATGCTGTCCGACTCCAGCTTTGCGCTCGCGTCCTTCGGCACGGAGAGCGAGAGGGTGGTCTTCGTGATACCGGTGGCGTTCAGATCAACACTCAACTTGTCGAGCGGATCAATCGCCTGCGGCGTCATCACGAGCAGATACGCGCCGGAGCTTTCGACGGAGGCCGCCGCATAATAGGTACCGTCCATATAAAGCACCTGCGTAGCCAAAGCGCTCGCCGCTGTCCCGTCTATGTAGTAATAGGTAAAGTCCATATTACTGTCATACGTCGGAATCGGCACCAGAACCAGCCCGCTCGCGGTCTGTGCCACGTCGTAACACGCGAGGAGATGATCCGCTGCAGTGAGCGTATCGCCGTAGATTTCCGCGGCGTATCCGAGATAGCTCGTGAGCGACGTGGTGTCTGTAACCGCTGTCGCAGACGTGATACCGGCCTCAGCGTAGACGTCGCCCAGCTGGGACAGGGTCACCGCGCTTTTCTCCGCGATGATCGCGCTGTCAAGGGCGTTTTCGATTGATGACAGCATCGCCAAAGACGTGTATGTAGCACCGGATACCGTGTCCGCCGTTGTCGCGTTGTTCTCCGCGGCGTCGCTGATTAAATACTTCACATTGTTGTAATAGTCGATGGTCTCTTTGTGGTCCGTCACTTTGATATCGTAAATTTCTCCGCCGGACACGATGACAGTCACATACATCATGCCGCCATAACCGGGCGCGCTGCCGGAATAGGTTCCATCGGCAAGGTAGTAGTCATCGTAGGCGAACTTCTGATAGGTCGCGCGGCCATAAGCGCCGCTGCCACCGCCGCTGCTGCCGGCGCTGCCGGTTTTACCGGTGGATGCGTTCCCCAGCGCTTGCCCGAGCGCATCGTTCACGGCGTCCAGAATCGCATTGCAGCTGACGGTCGCGCCGGACACTGTATCAACGCCATCGGTTGACTGCGTGGACAGAATGGTGTCAATGATTTTTTTCGCCCGGTTCCAATACGCGGTGGTCTCATTGTGGCTCACAACCTCAATGGCCGTGATTTTCCCGTCCAAAATGGTGACGGAAAGGGTTACCGTACCGCCGTATCCTTTGCCGGTACCGATATAGGTGCCGTCCTGATAGGTGCCGGTGCTGACCACATCCTCCGACGCAGTCAGATCCAGATGCTCCGACGTCGCCAGGCGCTCAATGACAACCACACTCTGTGCGCGGGTGGCATTTTCCAGCGGGGTCAAGCGGTTGTTATCCCCCTGTAAAAGCCCGGCGGCCACAACAGCGCCGGCGGGGCCCGCCGCCCAATCGGCAAAGTCGGACGCGTCGCTATAGTCCGCGAGGGCGTCTGCGTTGTCCTCCAGCGCGCATACGCGCGCCATGATCACCGCCATCTCCTGCCGGGTGATCGGACTATTCGGTGACATCGTCGTGCTGCTTGTGCCGGTCAGGTAACCGGCGGCCACGCCGATGGCCACATCGTCATGAAACCAGTCGTCGGCGGAGACATCGGAAAACGCGCTGATATCCGCTTGCTCGCTGTAGCCAATGCGGCGGTTCATCATGGTCATAAACTCTGCACGGGTGACCGCGCTGTCCGGCAGAATATCCCCGTTCTGGTTGCCCTTTAAGTATCCGGCGTCCACCCATTCGGTTAGGCTGTCCTCCGCCCAGTGCCCGGATAGCTCTGATTCGTTTGCGAGCGTGACCGCGCTCATGCTGAGTACCATAGAGGCGGATAACCCCATTGCGATGATACGACTTGCTAATGTTTTCATTTTACACCTTCCTACTTTCGTTAATATGATTGCATGGCGATGGTCTGAACCTGCTCAAAGCCCTCCGACGGCTCATATAGGGCACAAAGCCCTTCGGTGATATATACCGCGCCGTCGTCGGTGACAAATACCGCTTCAAACCCGCCTTGTGCACGCCAGTATTCGGTTGCCTCATCTAGCCCCATCACAAAAAGTGAGGTGGAGAGCGCATCCCCCAAAAATCCGTCGTCGGTTACAATCGTGACCGAACTCAGGCCAGAATCGGCAGGGAGCCCCGTATCGGGGTCAAGAATGTGGTGGTAGCGTACCGTTTTGCCGTCTTCCTCCACGTCAAAAAACCGCTGATAGCCGCCGGATGTGATCACCGCGCAATCCGTCACAGAGAGCACGCCGACATATCCGCTGTCGGTAAACGGGTCCTGCACCGCGACCTTCCACGGCGAGCCGTCCGGCTTTGCCCCGACGGCCTGAATGTTCCCGCCGAGGGTGAGCAGCGCCGAGTCAATTCCATACCCGCGCAGGAGATCCGCCGCCTGTTGGGACGCATAGCCTTTTGCCACAGAGCCAAGAGAAAGTCCCATGTCCGGCTGTTCCAATGTCATGGTGCTGGCGGACGCGTCCACCGTGACTGCCTCATAATCCACCGACGCCAGCAAATCCAGCCGTTCTTCCGCAGAAAGGACGGTATAATTGCCTGTCGGAAAGCCGTATGCTGCGACAAGCGGGTAAACCGTCAGATCCAGTGCGCCGTCTGTCGTTGCGCAGATATCCAGCGCCCTTGCCGTCAGGCTTGCCGTCTCCTCTGAAACCGTAACCGGCGCGCCTCCGGCTGCATTGACTGCGCTGATATCGCTCTCCTCCAATGTGTGGGAGAATATCTGCTCCAGACGGTAAATTTCAGCTTCCGCCGCCTGTAGGCCGTCCGCCGCATGTGCTCCGTAGGCTTTCATCTGCATGAGGGTATCCATGGCGAAAAAGGCGGTCTCGTGCGGCTCGCTGGCTTCGGGCGGCGACAGCGTGGGCGTATTCGCCTGTGCTGTACACCCACATAGCACGAGCAGTGCGAGCAGTGCGGGTGCGCACTTTAGGGCTTGTTTCTTTTTCATCGGCACTAATTCTTCGCCGACTTCAGGGCGTTTGCGACCGCTTCCATAATACCCTCGGAGCTAAAGGTCGCGCCGGAAACGGCGCTCACATTGGCGGATTGCGCGGATATCATCTTGCTGATCACGCCCTTGGCGTCGTCTATGTACGGTGAGTCGTCGGAGTGCTTGGTCACCTTGATGGACGTGATTTTGTCGCTTGCGATGGTGACGGAAACTGTAATTTTGCCGTTGTAGCCGTCTCCCGTCCCGGTATACGTCCCGTCTTTATAAACGGTCTTCACCACAGGTGTTGGGGTCGGCGTTGCCGCCGCGGTCGGCGTCGGGGTCGCGGTTGCGGCTGGAGATGGCGACGGCGTCGCTGTCGCGGTTTGCGTACCCGCCGCAGTGGACACGGTTTGTTCCTGTTGCGCGGTGACCGTTGTACTCGCGCTGCCTGAGCCGGATGATCCCGCGGCCGTCACAGTAGATGAGGCTTCGGATGTCTTCGCGCTGGTCACAGCGCTGCTTGGCGCAGCGGATGCGGTGTTCCCTGCGGTTGTGGTCTCCTGGCCTGTAGTGTCTGATTCCGTGCCGTCCGGCTCGCCCGTCTCTTCGACCGGTGCCGTTTCCGTCGGCGGGGCAGAGTCGAGCGGCATTTCCGAAACCGGCGGCGAGCTTTCCGGCGGGGTACTGCTCTCCTCATCACCTCCTCCACAAGCTGTCAAAAGCAGCATGGCTCCGGCGAGTACGCCGGGCAGGATTGTGCGCATTGGTTTCACTCTGCATTCCTCCTTGATCAATAATAAAGATGTTTGCCGTTGCCAATGCACCATAAGTTAGTCACGGCTAACTTATGGTGCAAAAATAACTCACTCCACCTCGATTGGGGTCCTGTCGCAATGAGGTTAGCGAGAGCTAACTGACACGGGAACAGTTTATCATTATTTTATCTCATTGGCAAGATGTTTTTGTAAAATTTTTATATTTTCATGTAAGCCTTGCGCTGCAATGGAATAGGGAGATAGAAAAACAAAATTCATATTTTCTGGCCCGATAGGGCTTGACAAATGGGCCTCTTTTTTGATACTTTAAACCGGACGAGGTTAGCTATCGCTAACTTCGAAGGAGGCCTTTCATGATGAAACTGCACACGCGGATCCTGATTCTCGTGGTACTGGTTGCCGCCGTCTGTGCGGGCGCTGCATTTGCCTTGCAGCATTCCTCCGGCGGCACGATTGCCTGTGTCACGCGGAATGGCGAGGTGATAGAGCGGATTGACCTGTCGGCGGTGTCGGAGCCGTATTCCTTTGTCATCTCCTGCGCGGAAGGGGACAACACGGTGGAGGTAAAGCCCGGGGCGATACGTATCGCACACGCCGATTGCCCCGATCAGATCTGTGTGTCCAGCGGCTGGAGCGGCGCGGGTTCTCTGCCCATTGTCTGCCTGCCGCACAAGCTCGTGATATCCTTTGAGGCGGATACACCGGCGGAGATTGACGGGGTGAGTGGACGATGAAATTTGCCGGTCAGACAAAGCGCCTTGCGGCGCTCGCCATGCTCAGCGGCATTGCCCTCATCATTTTTACAATTGAAGCGCAAATTCCAACCCCGCTGCCCGGCGTGAAGCTGGGGCTTGCCAATATTATTACCCTGTTTACCCTCTACCGCTGCGGAAGGCGGGAGGCGCTGGCCGTTTTGATCGTGCGGGTGCTGCTCGGCGCGCTTGTGACAGGGCGGCTGATGACGCTGGGCTACAGTCTGGCCGGTGGCCTGCTCTGCCTCGCCGTGTGCTCCCTGCTGCGCCCCGTGCTCAAGCGAAACGTCTGGGCCTGCAGCATGGTGGGCGCGGTGTTCCACAACATCGGGCAGCTTCTGTGCGCCTGCGTGATCACCAAGAGCATGGCGGTGTTTGCCTATTTCCCCATCCTGCTCGTTGTGGGGCTTGCAACGGGCCTGTTTACCGGCCTTTGTACCTACGTGCTCCTGCCCCGGCTCGATCACATCTTTTCCGCCATCCCCTTTTCCGAGCCGAATCCATTTGTGAGCAGGCGCGTTATGGAAAAAAGCAAGCAGACGTCCGATTCAGAAAGGTAGGTTGAACCATGTTATTTATCATCGCGCTCTGTATCGTCGCCGTTTTCC
Organism: Oscillospiraceae bacterium; assembly: GCA_021201735.1. Classification (GTDB taxonomy): domain Bacteria; phylum Bacillota; class Clostridia; order Oscillospirales; family Oscillospiraceae; genus JAJQEJ01. The sequence continues at coordinate 25,899 of JAJQEJ010000064.1, forward strand.
TGCCCCTCCTGCGGGGGAGCATCAAAAAGCATGCCCACATCTACTATGCCGTTACGGTTGCCCTTTGTGCATTCACGATTGTGGCGACCTATACCTCCGCGTTTACCGCCGCGCCCACATGGGTGCGGACGTATGTCTTTGGCCTTCTGGAGCGCGGCGCGCTGAGCACCGCCATTTTTACCGCCGTGATGTGCCTTGGGGCGTTGCCGAAGACGTCCTCGCTGCTGCGCAAATATATGCCCATCCGCGCGGAGCTCTCCATCATCGCGAGCATTCTCGTCTTTGGACACAATATTGCGTATGGCAGGACGTATTTCCGGTTTCTGTTTACAAATCCCGGGCGGTTATCTGTGCCCGTGCTGATTGCCGCCATCTTCACGATCATCATGCTCGCGATGCTGATTCCCCTGTTCATTACCTCCTTTCCCACAGTACGCCGCAGATTCAAGGCGAAATCATGGAAAAGGTTGCAGCGCATGGCCTATCCCTTCTATATGATGATCTATGGCCACGTATTGTTACTCACCATCCCCAATATCATCACAAGTGGTGCGGTCAGCTCCATTATCAATCTGGTCGTCTATTCCGTTGTGTTCGTCGGCTACGCCGGTGCGCGCATCCGCAAAGCGGTCAAGCAACACCAGCCGCAGACGGTGGAGGGCGCGAAGCTTGCATAACTGGAAAAATTTTGAGGGTATGTGCTGATTTTCAGCACATACCCTCACGCATGTTTGCAGTAAAACCGTCTTGCACATCTTGCGCAGGGGGAACCCCCATGGCAAGCAGTACAGGCAAATAACCCAGGCACTTACTTATATTTATAAATTCCGCCGCCAATAAATTCCCGTAACATGGAGTCCCCCGGGACGAGGGCCTCGTCGATGGGGGGGAACTGTGCAAAAGCGTCCACGAGCTGATGGAGCTCGGCATAGCGCGGGTTATCGGGCGTGAGTTGCTCCACCGCCTTACGCAAAGTCTCCGCGTAGTTTGCAAACAGGGAGACCTCGTAGGCGAGAGCTGAATCAATGGTGATGTTCGCCCGATCCCGGTAGGGGGAGATATACCGCTTTTCCCCCCGGCGAACATTGTACCACATGTGGAAGGTTTTGGAGGGGTCAGTACCGCGAAAATTGACGTCCCGCACGGCGCGGCGGGTAATGCGCATCCACGTGCCCTTAAAGAGGCAGGTGCCCCCACTGTAAATATCGGAGTGGGCAGAGATATAAAGCGTCATCGCCGCGTGGTTGCGCCCGGCGATATCATCGTTGAGCGCGTGAATGCCCTCATAGATAGCGACTTCATTTTTGCCGAGCCGCAGCTGGCGGCTTTTCGCGGGGTTTCGCTGCTGGGAGGCAAAGTCAAAACGGGGGATGGTGACCTCCTCTCCGGCGGAGAGCTTGTGAAAGGTCTCGTTGAGCAGCTCCATATCGAGCAGCAGGGGGGACTCATAGTCAATCATACCCTCCGGCGTGCGTGGGGCTTGCGCTTCATCCAGGGACAAGAAATAGTTGTCGAGGGAGACGGTGTGCGCGATAATGCCACGCGCATGCAGCGCCTGCTCTATTTTCAGAGCCGAGGTGGTCTTCCCCGAGCCGGACGGACCGGCCAGGAGCACAATGGGGCTGAGGGGGAGATTGGCGACAATCGCATCGACCGCATGCGTGACCTGCGCCTGATAGGCGCTTTCGCACTGCGCGATCATGGCGGGCGCATCCTCCTGCAACCGGCGGTTAATTTCCTGAATCTGATAGGCCATAAAGTGATGGTTCACCCTTCCCGGCGTAGAACGCTGCGATACGCGCCCACTTGCCGTTAAAATTTGGGGAGGTGCCGATGTATTCATACGGGTATTTTGGGTTTATAACGCGAAAAATATGCCCATTGTCAACCAATTTTGTCACGCCGCCGCCGCCGAGGGCTAGGACGGTGTGCAGCTCCTCCATCATGCAGAGGTTATAGAGGCTCTGGAAGCCGTCCTTTGTCCAGCCGACATTTTCGAAGGAGCCGGACATATATTTCTGGCGGTAGAGATAGTAAGGGGAATAGGCAGCGGCGGAGAGACACGCCCAGGCACTGTCGAGCATGTGTGCGACGTCCGCACCGGCGAGCAGCTGCACCTGCGTGCGGAGCAAATCCGCCCCTTTTTTCAGCGCCAGCGTGTGCACCGTAATATTTTCCGGCGCGAGCGCCAAAATCTGCTCCATTGTATGCGCGAACCCCGCAACAGTGTCGGTGGGCAGGCCCGCAATGACGTCCATATTGACGCAGGGGATGCCGGATTCCCGCGCGCGTGCAAACGCCCGGCGGACGTCCTCGCTCCGGTGGGCCCGGCCCATGGCGGCGAGCACCGTGTCGGACATGGACTGCGGGTTGACCGACACCCGCCCCACCCCGTGGCTGTGCAGGACGCGGAGCTTTTCGGCGGTGATGGTGTCCGGCCTACCCGCCTCAACGGTGTATTCCGTGCAGCGGGAGAGGTCGATTTTTTCCGCGATACAGCCAAGCAGCGCGTCAAGCTGCGTGGCGGAGAGGGTCGTCGGCGTGCCGCCGCCGATGTAGACAGTGCGCACGGTGTGCCCCAGCGTCCGCAGCAGGTTCCCCGCTTGGGCGATCTCCGTATGCAGCGCCTCCAGAAATGGCGTGACCAGCTGCAAACTGCGCTGCACGTCGGCGGAGACGAAGGAGCAGTAGGTGCAGCGTGTGGGACAAAACGGGATGCCGATATAGAGGGAGATGTCGCGCGCGGAAAGCTGTGCTTGCGCGCGCAGACTCTCCCCCGCGCACGCAATGGCAAGCGCCCGGCGCGGTGGCGATACGCGGTAGGCGTCGCGTAAAAGGGCGTCCGCCTGCCGTAGTGTGGCACCGCACTGCATGGCCTTGGTGGGGACTTTCACGGGGCGCACCCCCGTCATCGCGCCCCAGGGCGGCTCTTTGCCTATGGCGGCGACGCCTGCGCGGTAAAAGGCCATTTTCACGATCCGCCGCCGCAGCTGCTCGGCCTGCTCCGGGTCGTCGGGCAGCGCATGGCGGCTGACGCGGCACTGCCCGCGTGTGCGCTTCCCGCCGCGGGTGAGCAGGGCGGTCGCGGTGAGGTACTGCGTCCCTTCCCGGAGACTGAGGCGCAGGGTGTCCTGCGCGTTATCCGGCTGTCCATAGACCGGCTTTTCGCCGGGAAAGAGGGTAAAGAGCATCTGCTCGGCTGCGTATTGATAGTCGTGCCCGTCGAAGATCAGGTGCATGTCACCCTCGCATTGACTGCAGCATGTAGGGGTTCGACACCCGCTCCTGCGCGAGGGTGCTGCCCTCCATATGCCCGGGCAGCACGGCGTAATCCCCCTCCAATTGGCCGAGGCGGCGGACGGACTGCATGATGGCGTCGTAGTCGCCGCCGGGAAAGTCGGTGCGTCCGATGGAGCCGTAAAAGAGGGTGTCGCCCGTAAAGAGGGTTCTGCCCGTTTGGAGGGTCACGCCGCCCGGCGTATGCCCCGGCGTCTCAAGCACCTTGACGGAGAGCTGCCCGACCGGCAGGGTGTCGCCCTCCTGATAGGGTATGGTCTGTCCGATGGGCGGCATGAGCGGAACCTGCCCCAGCATCGCAGCGTCGGCAGGATGGAGATAGACGGCGGCGGCCGGGAAGTGCTCCCGCAGCGGGCGCACAGCGCCCGTGTGGTCATGGTGCGCGTGGGTGAGCAGAATGGCCGCGACCGTCACCCCGTCCGCCTGAATCTGGCGCAGAATGACGTTCTCATCCCCGCCGGGGTCGATGACGGCGCACTGCTTTGTCGCATCGTCAATGAGCAGGTAGCAGTTGGTCTCTAGCTGGCCAACCGGAAGTGTTCGTATGGTCATATAAATGGTCCTTCCTTTCGCTGTGCGCATGGCACAAAACGGTCATGAAAAGGAATGACCATTTTGCGCATCTGCCGCGGTTCCCACAGGGGAGCGGCAGGCGCTTTTGTTAAATTTAGTTTGAAAGGAACTTTCAAACTAATCCTCCTGATCGCATTTCATAGGGTGTCGGTGTCCAAAAGCAGGGTTACGGGTCCGTCGTTCTGGGAAAAGACCTGCATATCCGCGCCGAACTCCCCGTGTGCAACAGGGAAGCGCGCGGCGCAGGCAGATAGAAACGCGTGATAAAGCGGCAGCGCCTGTTCTCCGCGGGCGGCGGCGGTGAAGCCGGGCCGCCTGCTTTTGCAGTCTGCGTAGAGGGTGAACTGCGAGACGACCAGAATACTGCCGTCCACCTGCGCGAGGCTCCGGTTCATCTTCCCGTCCTCGTCTTCAAATACCCGGAGATTGCAGACCTTGTCGGCGAGCTTCTGCACCTGCGCCTGCGTATCCGCCGTCGAAATGCCGAGCAAGACCAGATAGCCCTGCGCGATGGCGGCGATTTTCTGTTCCGCCACCGTGACGAAGGCGTTTTTTACCCTTGTAACAACCGCGCGCATTGGAGCCATCCCCTCTACTTCCCAAGTGCAATTACAATAAATTATACACGCACCGGATACAAACGTCAAATGTGAGTGTCATGGGGTGCCTTTTTGCTTAGAAGCAGGGGAACGGTGTTGTGTTTTCTCCAAAAAAGTGGTACAATTCTAGACAAGACTGTAAACTCGACGGAGGAACGCGCTTGAGCCAGGATACAACACGCATTGCAGCGGAAGCGGTGGCGCGCCAAATGGCGTATTGCGACCGGATGCTTGCGCTTAACGAAGGAAGGGCCGTGCCGCCGCGCGCTCTGGTGGATACCTATGGCTGCCAGCAGAATGAGGCGGACTCGGAGCGCCTGCGCGGCTATTTACGCGCGATGGGCTATGATATGACAGAGCGGGAGGATGAGGCGGACGTCATTGTTATCAACACCTGTGCCATTCGCGAGCATGCGGAGGACAGGGTGTTCGGGAACATCGGCGCGCTCGTGCACACAAAGCGCCGCAATCCGGCGCAGATCATCTGCCTTTGCGGTTGTATGGCGCAGGAGGAGCATGTGGCAGAGCGCATCCGTGGTTCCTTCCGCCATGTCGATCTGGTCTTTGGCCCACACGCCCTGTGGAAATTCCCGGAGCTTCTGTGGCGCGTCGTGAGCCGCCGGGGGCGGGTGTTTGAAACCACCGATGAGCCGGGTTCCATCGCCGAGGGCATCCCGCTTTTGCGCAAAGAGGGGGTAAAGGCGTGGGTATCCATCATGTACGGATGCAACAATTTCTGCACCTACTGCATTGTGCCGCACGTGCGCGGGCGGGAGCGCAGCCGCGCGCCGGAGATCATTCTCGACGAGGTGCGCGCCCTCGTGGGGCAGGGGTACCGGGATATCACCTTTCTGGGGCAAAACGTCAATTCGTATGGGAAGGATCTGGGGCTTGCCGTCGACTTTGCCGACCTTTTGCGTATGGCAAACGAGATACCGGGGGAGTTTCTGCTCCGCTTTATGACAAGCCACCCGAAGGACGCGTCGCAGAAGCTTTTTGAGACTATGGCCTCCTGTGAAAAGGCGGCGCCGCACTTCCACCTGCCGGTGCAGGCGGGAAACGACCGGGTGCTGCGCGCAATGAACCGAAGCTACACGCGGCAGGGGTATCTCGACAAGGTCACAGCGCTGCGCGCCGTGATCCCGGACGTCGTCATCACATCCGACGTGATTGTCGGCTTCCCCGGTGAGACGGCGGAGGAATTTGAGGACACCATGACGCTTATCAAGCAGGTGCGGTACGACGCGCTCTTTACCTTCCTTTACTCCCCGCGCAAGGGGACGCCCGCTGCCGAGATGGAAGACCCCATGCCGCGAGAGGAGAAGATGACGCACTTCCAGCGGCTGGTGGATACACAAAATGAGATTTCCGCCGAGAAGCATCAGGCCTATGTCGGCCAAACGGTGCGCTGCCTGATTGACGGCAAGGGAGAGGACGCGCGCAACAACCTCACCGCGCGCACGCCGGGGAACCGGCTGGTGCATCTCAGCGGGGACGCGGCGCTGATCGGCACGCTTCAGGAGATACAGATTACCTCCGCGTCCACATGGGCGCTGTTTGGCGAGATACGATAACCAGAGGGGAGAGAAAGAGAATTTATGGCTGAATGGACGCCCATGATGCAGCAGTATCTGAAGACGAAAGAGGAGCATCCGGACTGCATCCTGTTTTTCCGCCTGGGCGACTTTTATGAGATGTTTCAGGACGACGCGAAGCTTGTCTCCGAGGAGCTCGACCTCACGCTCACCACGCGCGACCGCAACAAGCCGGAGGAGGAGCGCACCCCCATGTGCGGTGTGCCCTACCACAGCGCCGACGCGTATATCGCCCGCCTGATTGAAAAAGGATATAAGGTCGCCATCTGCGAGCAGATGGAGGATCCCGCCACGGCGAAGGGGCTGGTCGAGCGGGAGGTGGTGCGCATCATCACCCCCGGCACAGTCATCGCCGAGACGATGCTCGACGAGGGGAAAAACAACTTTATCTGCGCTATCTGCCGGACGGAAACGGAGATCGGGCTATGCCTCTGCGATATCTCCACCGGTGAGGTGCTGGTGACGGGCTTTTCCGGTGCCTGCGCGGAGGAGCAGCTCTATAACGAGCTGGGGCGGTTTGGGCCGCGGGAGGCGGTACTGTCGGAGGAGGCGCTCCGCTCCGGCGCGCTCTGTGCGTTTCTGCATGACCGGCTGGAGTGCCGGTGTGAGGACGGCACGGCGCGGTTTGACGTGGATAGCGCCGCGCAGCTCGCGGCAAAGCAGTTCGGCGCAGAGCTGGAGCAGATCCCGTCCGGGCAGGGTGCCGCCGTGCGCGCGGTGGGGGGGCTGCTCTCCTATTTATATGAAACGCAGAAGAGCGACCTCTCACATCTCACAAAAATCACGTACTTCTCCGCGGGGCAGTTTATGGAGCTGGATCTCACCGCGCGGCGCAATCTGGAGCTGAGCGAGACGATGCGCACCAAGGAGAAGAAGGGTTCCCTCCTGTGGGTGCTCGATAAGACCAAAACCCCTATGGGCCACCGGACGATACGCACATGGCTCGAGCGCCCCCTGCTCAGCCCCGCCCAAATCGGCAAGCGGCTCGACGCGGTGGAGGAGCTCAAAGAGAACGCCATCGCGCGGGAAGAGCTGACCCTCGCCCTGCGCGAGGTGGGGGATCTGGAGCGCCTCATCGGGCGCATCTCCTACGGGACGGCGGGCGCGCGTGATCTGGTCGGCCTCGCCGGGGGGCTGGGGCGGCTGCCGGAGATCAAAGAGCAGCTTGCGCCGATGGGCGCGTCCCTCCTGTGCGTGCTGCGCGAGGAGATGGACGACCTGCCCGAGCTACGCTCGCTCATCGGGCGCGCCATCACGGATGAGCCGCCCTTTTCGGTGCGCGAGGGCGGGATGATCCGCGCGGGCTTTGACGCGGAGGTGGACCGCCTGCGCGATATCTTAGCCAACGGCAAGGGAACCGTTGCGGCGATAGAAGCGCGAGAGAAGGAGAAGACAGGCATCAAGAGCCTCAAGGTCGGCTATAACAAGGTATTCGGCTATTACATAGAGGTCTCCAAGTCCTACTACGATCAGGTGCCGGAGGGGTACATCCGCAAGCAGACGCTCGCAAACTGTGAACGCTTTATCACGCAGGAGCTCAAGGATATGGAGCACGAGATCCTCTCCGCGCAGGACCGGATCACGGCGCTTGAGTTCCAGCTGTTTTCCGATGTGCGCGCCGCCGCGGCGGAGCAGGTGGGCAGGATTCAGCGCACCGCGTCGGCGGTGGCGCAGCTCGACGTGCTCGCAAGCCTCGCGTCCGTCGCCGCAAACAACGGCTATTGCAGGCCGGAGGTCACACTGACCGATCAATTGGAGATCACCGAGGGGCGGCACCCCGTGGTGGAATGCGTCCTCAAGGACGGGCTTTTCGTGCCCAACGACACGCTGATGGACGGCGGGGAAAACAGCCTTGCCATTATCACCGGCCCCAATATGGCGGGGAAGTCGACGTATATGCGGCAGGTCGCGCTCATCGTCCTGCTCGCGCAGATGGGCTCCTTCGTTCCGGCAAAGGCGGCGCGCGTCGGGATTGTCGACCGGGTCTTTACCCGCATCGGGGCGAGCGACGACCTGTCGGCAGGGCAGAGCACCTTCATGGTGGAGATGACCGAGGTGGCGGAGCTCCTCAAAAACGCCACGGCGCAGAGCCTGATCATTCTCGATGAGATCGGTAGAGGCACATCGACCTATGACGGTATGGCAATTGCCCGCGCAGTGGTGGAATACTGCGCCGATAAAAAACGGCTCGGCGCGCGCACCCTCTTTGCAACGCACTATCATGAGCTGACCGCGCTGGAGGGCGAGCTGCGGGGCGTACGCAACTATAATATCGCCGTCAAGAAGCGGCAGGACGACATCATCTTCCTGCGCAAGATTGTGCGGGGTGCCGCCGACCGGAGTTACGGCGTGGAGGTCGCGAAGCTCGCCGGGGTGCCGGACAAGGTCATCCGCCGCGCCCGCGCGCTGCTGGAGGATTTGGAGAAAAACGGGCACACCGCGCCGCCGCAGCGAGAATATGAGGCGCAGGAGCAGGTCTCCCTCGCGGATATGAGCGCGCTGGAGGTGGCGGAGCGCTTGCGGCAGGTGGACGTCAACACCCTGACGCCGATTGAGGCGATGAATCTGGTGTTTACACTGAAGAATATTCTATAAGAAAAGGAGTGAGAGATATGCCGCAGATATTGCAGCTGGAGGCGCATATTGCAGACCTGATCGCCGCGGGCGAGGTGGTGGAGCGCCCCGCATCTGTCGTGAAGGAGCTCGTGGAAAACGCCATCGACGCGGGTGCCACCAAGGTAACGGTGGAGATTCAAAACGGCGGTATGTCCCTCATCCGCGTGACCGATGACGGCTGCGGGATCGCGGCGGAGGACGCGGAGACCGCCTTCCTGCGCCACGCCACCAGTAAAATTAAAAATCAGTATGACCTTGAGGCCATCGGTACCCTCGGCTTTCGCGGTGAGGCACTCGCCGCCATTGCGGCGGTCGCCCGGGTGGAGCTGCTCACCCGTCCGCCGGAGGCGGCGCTTGGGACATCCCTTTCCGTCACGGGCGGCGTAGTGCAGGGCAGGGAGGAGGCGGGTTGTCCCGCCGGTACCACGATGGTGGTGCGCGATCTGTTCTTCAATACCCCTGCGCGCCTCAAATTCATGAAAAAGGACGCCGCTGAGGGGGCGAGCGTCTTTGCGGCGGTGCAGCGGCTCGCGCTTTCCCACCCGGAGGTGGGCATCACCTTTCTGCGCGACGGCAAGCGGGAGATGCAGACCCCCGGCAGCGGGATCCTGCGCGACGCGGTGTACAGCGTGCTCGGGCGCGACCTCGCGCTCGGTCTCATTGAGGTGGATGCAGAGTTTGACGGCGACATGCATGTCTCGGGCTTTGTGAGCGTCCCGACCTGCTGCCGTGGGACGCGGGGCTACCAGCACTTTTTTGTCAACGGCAGGTATGTGAAAAACCCCACAATGACCGCCGCGGTGGAGGAGGCATACAGCAACCAGAAGATGGTGGGAAAATTCCCCGCCTGTGTGATCCATCTCGGTGTCAGGCCCAACAGCGTGGACGTCAACGTACACCCCGCGAAAACCGAGGTGAAGTTCGGTGCGGACCGGGATGTATTCCGCGCGGTATACGGCGCGGTGAAGCAAGCGCTGGAGGGGGACAATACCCGCCCGACAGTGGTGCTGACCGATGTGAAACCGCCGGTGCAGGACAGCGTCACGCCCAATCAGATGCCGGTTTCCATCTATCGCCGGACGGAGCCGGTGCCGCAGGAATTGCCGCTGTACGATGTGACCGCGCGGACGGAAGTGCCCGCGCCCCCTCCAGTGCCAGTGCGGCATGAGGCGGCGCCCACGCACGTGGAGGAGGAAAAGCCTGTGCCGCCGCAGGAGGAAATCCGGGAGACCGCGCGGCAAGCAGAAAGTCCGCCTACGCCGCCGGAACCGGAGGAATTACCCCCGTGGCGGCTGGTGGGGGAGGTGCTGCATACCTATATCATAGTAGAGCAGGGGGAGACTATCCTGCTCATCGACAAGCACGCGGCGCACGAGCGGATGCACTTTGACCGCATGCAGGCGCAGGACTACACCCCAATGATGCAGGGGCTGCTTTCCCCCATCGTACTCACCCTTCCCGCCGAGGCAGGGGCGGCGCTGCTACAAAACGGGGCGTTACTCGAGCGGTTTGGGTTTGAGCTGGAGGAATTCGGCGGCGGCAGCGTTCTGGTGCGCGGCGCCCCCGCCGATCTGGATCTGGCAGATGTGGAGGATACCCTTGCCGGGATCGCTGCGGCCATTCTGGAGACGGGAACCGCGCGTCCCGACGCGCCGCGCGACGTGTTGCTGCACACCATGGCGTGCAAAGCGGCCATTAAGGCGGGGCAGAAAAACGCGCCGGAGGAGCTGCGCCGCGTGGCGGAGGCGGTGCTTTCGGGCCGGGTGCGGTATTGCCCGCATGGCCGCCCGGTTGCGATTGCGCTTACGAAAGGGCAATTGGAGCGGCAGTTTAAACGCACGTAACGAAAGACTATAAATTGAGGTGGGCAGCCGAAATTCGACAAAGAATTGGGAATAAATGGTATAGTATGAGTGCATTCTAAAGAGAAATGGAGTGCATGAAAATGCAGAAATCATCAAGTTTACAGGACAGCTTCCTCTCTCGCGCAAAGAAAGACCGTGTCCATGTCACATGTTACCTCATGAATGGGTACCAGATGCATGGCTATATCGGCGGGCATGATCCGTTTGTCGTCATTCTCAATACGGATGGACGGCAGCAGGTGATCTATAAGCACGCCATTTCTACCATAGCCCCTGAGCGGCCGATTCCTCTGGATGAAGAGGAAGACGTACCGCCGGAGGCCTGATAAAAAGGATGAGCGGTAACTATGAAGCAGGGTACGTGGATCAATCGAATTGTCATTCTTATCATCGCGGCCGCGGTGGTGGTTTATTTGGCCGTCTCCGCGTGGCGTAGCTTTGCAGACCCGTATGACACCGTGCTTTCCTATGCATATACGGTGGAGGACACGGTGGAGGCGACCGGACTCATCGTGCGGCAGGAATCGGTGTTTCCAACGGTAGACGGCATGGTGGATCTCGTCCCGGCGGAAGGTGCGCGGGTGGCCAAGTCGGAAACGGTGGCGATGATTTATCAGAGCAGCGATGCCCTCTCACGCAAGCAGGAGATTCAGCGCCTGACGCTCGAGCTTGAGCAGCTGCAGTATGCCAGAGACAATTTCGGGACAAGCGGGGACAGCTCGAACATGACCCAGCAGGTGCTCACCGCCCTCACGGCGCTGCATAGCGCTGTGCAGTCGCACGCCCTGACGGGGGTGGACGAGCAGGCGCAACAGCTCAAGCTTCTGGTTGCCAAGCAGGGCTATTCGGGCACGGGTGAAGATACCGTGGCCGCGTTGGATGCTGCCTTGGCGGAAACGCAGGCGAGCATACAGACGCTCGAAGCGCAGGCGGGACAGGACACGGGAAAGGTCAGCGCAAGCCAAAGCGGTATCTTTTCCGCCCAGGTGGATGGATTCGAAACCCTGATTACGCCCGATATGCTGGAGAGCCTTACCCCCAGCACGCTGGACAAGCTTTTAAAGCAGGAGGTCTCGGCCCCTGAGGAAGGCGTGGTCGGAAAGCTCATCACGGCGACGACATGGTACTATGTGTTTTCGCTCGACGAAGATGAGGCGGGGCGGATATGGGAGGGCGGGAGCGTAACGGCCCGCTTTTCCAGAGACTGGTCTGGAGCGATTGCTATGACGGTGGAGCAGATTGGCGAAGTGGAAGATGGGCGGAGCGTTGTGGTACTCTCCACGAACCGTTTCCTATCGGAGACCACACTGCTCCGCCGCCAGACCATTGAGCTGGTGTTTGACAGTATTACCGGGGTGCAGGTGCCCAAAAAAGCACTGCGCATGGAAGAGACAGTGCAGACGGATGAGGAGACGGGCGAAGAGACGACCGTGCAGCAGATCGGCGTTTACGCGCTGGTCGGCGAGCAGGCGGAGTTTAAGCCGGTGACCGTGCTCTATGAACAGGGCGACTATTGCATTGTGAATCCCGAAACACCATCCGGCAGTGAGAAGAAGATTTTGCGCGCGGGGGATGACATTATTGTCACCTCGGGCGAGCTTTTTGACGGCAAGGTGATCCGCTGAGCATGCCGGATTCATGTTAGCCACGGTTAAAAACATCAAAGATGTTTTGATAGCACGAAGCGCGTCAGTGCTTTATGAGACGTGCCGCATCACTGATGAAAGCATTTAAGCAGTGATCAATATCAGAAAGGAAGCAGCATATGTCTTTGCAAGAGAATATTCACACGGTGAGAGAGAACATTGCCGCCGCTGCGCGCGCGGCAGGGCGAGACCCGGCGGATATTACCCTTGCCGCCGCGACAAAGACGCAGAGCAGCGAGACCATTCAGGCGGCGATTGTGGCGGGCATTACGGTGTGCGGAGAAAACCGCGTGCAGGAGATGGCCGCCCACTTGGCGGACAATGCCTATGAGGGCGCGCGGCTGCATTTTATCGGCCATTTGCAGACCAATAAGGTCAGGCACGTGGTCGGACGGGCCGACCTGATTGAGTCGGTGGACTCCCTCCGCCTTCTGGAGGCCATCAACGCGCAGGCGGAGAAGCTGCAGATTGTGCAGGATATCCTGCTGGAGGTCAATGTGGCGGGGGAGGAGAGCAAGGGCGGCGCTGCGCCGGGTGAACTGCTGCAGCTCGCCGAGGGTGCGGCAGCGCTTTCGCACATTTCCCTGCGTGGACTGATGGCGATTCCGCCGATTGCCATAAAAAAAGGCGATAATCGGAAATTTTTTTTGCAAACTTATCAGCTTTTTGTTGACATAAGAACAGTTTTGAGGGATAATAACGCTAATATGAACTGTCTATCCATGGGTATGAGCGGAGATTACGAGGACGCGGTGCAAGCGGGCGCGACAATGGTTCGTGTCGGATCGGCGCTGTTTGGGCCGCGTTTGCCTGTTGTATACTGAGATAAGTGGAACGGCAGCATACAGGAGGGATTGATTCGCAATGGGATTGCTTGATGAGATCAGGAGACTGGCACGGCCATACGAGGATGAAGAGGAAGACGAGTTCGAAGACGATTTTGAGCCGCCGGCACGCGCCGAACGGTCGGAACGCACCGAGCGCCGCAGGGCAGATACGGGGAGCATCTACGCGCAGGAGCCGGAGCGGAGAAACAATAAGGTAGTAAACATCCACACGACAACGCAGCTTCAGGTCGTGCTTGTAAAGCCGGAGCGGTTTGAAAACGCTTCTGAGATTGCAGATCACCTGAGGGAGAAGCGTACGGTTGTGCTCAACCTGGAATCCACCAACAAGGATATTGCCCGCCGTCTGCTGGACTTTCTGTCCGGCGTGGCCTATGCCAATGAGGGTAAGATTAAAAAAGTAGCGCTCTCCACGTACATCATTACGCCGTACAACGTCGACATTCTCGGCGACTTGATTGATGAGCTGGAGAACAACGGATTATACTTTTAATCGACGATTGCGAGGGGATTACATATGCTAACTCCACAGGAAGTTGCAGAGCGCTCGTTTGCAAAGGCATCCTTTGGCGGCTATAATATGGCCATGGTGGATGAATTTCTGGATTTGCTGACGACGGATTACACAACGCTTTATAAAGAGAATTCCACGCTCAAGAGCAAGATGAAGGTGCTCGCGGAAAAGGTTGAGGAATACCGCTCGACAGAGGATGCGATGCGCAAGACCTTGCTCACCGCGCAAAAGATGGCCGATGATCTGCTGGCAGAGGCGGAAAGCAGGAAAGCAGAGCTGATGGGCAAAGCGGAAGAAGAGGCGCGCGTGCAGCTCGACAAGCTGCGCCAGGACATTGAAAACGAGCGGGGCCGCCTTGCAGCCGCACAGCATTCGGTGAATGCATATGTCGGAAAGCTCAAGGGACTCTATCAGCATGAATATGAATACCTCAGTAATCTGGGCTCCATGACGGTGCCGCAAAGCGCCGCTAAGGAGGACGCAGCGGTAGACGAGGCAGTCAAGGATATTGAAGATACGGTAAAGCGCATGGTGGAGGATATCCCGGCGCAGGAGCCGGATCGCGACGACACTCTGATCGGCGTCTCCGCGAAAGGCGGCGCACCGTCCGAGCCGCAGTTGTCTGCATCTGCAAAAGCGCGCCGGATGGAGGACACGTCTCCGACCCGGCGGATTGATTTTGATCATTTGCAATTTGGCAAGGATTACGAGATTACATAGTGAATACGAAACAGCGCACGTGTGAAGCAGACCAGACTTCACGCGTGCGCTGTTTTTTTATGTATCAGCGCCGCCGCCGCCCGCCCTTATAGCGGGATGTTCCGTTCCCCGTATACGCGTGGTGGCGGTTCCGGCGCGGGCGCAAAATGGTGCGGCGCAGCACCATGACAACAATGAGGATGATGATCACGGCGATGATGACAATGGTCACCGGATGCGTAAAGAACTTCTGGATGCGGTCAAAGGTATACAGTACGCTGGAGCGCTCGACACTGTTCAGCGCGACCAGATCGAGCGTGCCGTACGTCCTGCCGTTGTAGCTTGCGGTGACGGTACCGAGCACCTGCCCTTCCTCTACGGGCGCTTCGAGCGTCTCAGCGGTGAGCGTTGTTGTAATATCAAATGCGGAGAGATCCAAATCGTTGGGAAGAGAAGCCTCCAGCGTGCCGCTGGGATGGACGGTCACACAGTCGGCGTCCTTACCGAGGGTCACCGGAACGGTGGCGAGCATGGCGGTGGAATCCAGAATGGACCTGCGGCTGAAATTTTTGAATCCCCACTCCAACAGCCGCTTGCTTTCGGAAAACTGCAGGCGGTCTGTAGTGCCGTTCGTGGTAGGATTCTCCGCGCCAAGCACCACCGCAATCAGGTGCCTGTTCTCCTTTGTCGCGGAGGAGGCGAGACAGTAGCCCGCTTCGGGGGTGGAGCCGGTTTTGATCCCGGTGGCGTACTCATAGCGGTAATTTTCTACATAATACCAGCTGGAAAGCAGCGCGTTGGTGTCGTGCAGGACCCGCTCATCGGAGATGTTGGTCGCGGGTACGGTATAGACCGAGGAGGATACAATCTCAGCAAACAGCGCGTGCGACATTGCCTCCTCACACATCAGCGCGATATCATACGCGGTGGTGTAGTGGTTTTCATCGTGGTAGCCGTGTGTGTTGACAAAATGCGTGTTCTCCATGCCCAGTTCCTGCGCGCGCTGGTTCATCAGGGCGACAAAGGTGTCGATGTCGCCGGAAACCGTGACGGCAATCGCGTTACATGCCTCGTTTGCCGACTTGATGAGTGCGCAGGCGAGCAGATCCTTCAGGCCGATCTCCTCCCCAGTCTTCAAATCGGCGGTGGAGCCGCCCTCGCCGATGCCCGCGTTTAAGTCGGAACCCAGAGTAACCACCTGCGTCTCGGAGAGCTCGCCCCGCTCAATGGCCTCGACGGCCAGCAGAGCGGTCATCACCTTGGTGATGCTTGCGGGGTAGCTCTTTTCGTCCGCCCCCTGCTCAAAGAGCACCTCGTGGTAGTCTGCATCATATAAAATAGCCGATTGCGCCGCAATCTCCATCTCGTCCAATACGGTGCTGCCGCTGCTTTCGGCGGCTGAGACAAAGCCGGATAGGGAGAGCGAGACAGCGAGCAAAAGCAGAGTCGCGGCAAAGCGTGTTTTTTTCATAGGAAACTCCCGTTCAATATGTTATAATAGTAAAATGATGTTATATAGCAGTTATGTGAATTGCTTATAATTATAGCAGAGAACGCTATGCCACGCAACCGGGGGAGAGGGATATTTTTGAAAGATATAAAGATCGGACATATCGCGCTGCTCCTCTTTGTCGCCTGTGTCGCCTTCTGCGGCGGCTGGTTTTCCCGCGGAAGCAGCGGCGCGTCTGTAGAGGTTGAGACGCAGCTTGCCTACCAGACGCAGGCCATTGCGGAGACGGCGGAGCCTGCGCCCACGGTGGTGCCCGCAACGCAGACGCCGGAGAGCACACAGGAAGCAGCGCCCGTGTCCGGGGGCAAGGTCAATATCAACACGGCGGATCTCGACACGCTGATGACCCTTTCCGGCATTGGCGAGGCGCGGGCGAAGGCGATTATCGCCGACCGGAACGAGAACGGCCCGTTCCGTATCCCGGAGGACATCACGCGGGTGGGCGGTATTGGCGAGGGACTTTTGGCGAACATCATTGACGAAATTACGGTGGAGGATGCATCATGAAAATTCTGGTGGTAGACGACGAACCGGTTCTGGTCAAAGGGATTAAGTTTAATCTGGAGGGCGAAGGGTACACCGTGGAGGTCGGGTACGACGGCGAGAGCGCGGTGGAGCAGGCGCGCAACGGCGCATTTGACCTCATTATACTGGACCTGATGATGCCGAAGCTCGATGGACTGGAGGCGTGCATGCGCATCCGGGAGTTTTCCAATGTGCCGATTATCATGCTCACTGCGCGGACGGAGGACAACGACAAGATCATCGGCTTTGAATACGGCGCGGACGACTACATCACAAAACCGTTTAATATTCTGGAGCTGAAGGCGCGGGTACGGGCGCTCCTGCGCCGCGCGGGGCTCGCCGAGCAGAAGGAGGACGGAAAGCGCCTGGAGGTGGGCCATATCAAGCTCGACACCCGCGCGCGCGCGGCGTGGCGGGACGGCACACCGGTGGAGCTCACAGCCAAGGAGTTTGACCTCATGGAGCTCTTTATGCGCAATCCCGGGCGGGTCTATAGCCGCGAAAACCTGCTTAATGTGGTGTGGGGTTATGAGTATATCGGCGATTACCGCACGGTGGACGTCCATGTCCGCCGCCTGCGTGAAAAGCTGGAGTTGAGTCCCGCCGAGCCACAGTATATTCTGACAAAGTGGGGCGTCGGCTATTACCTGAAGGACAGACCGGAGGAAGGCTGAGGCGATGGCGGAGGATACGAACAAAAAGGTGCCGTTCTGGCGGTCACTTCAGGCGCAGTTTTCCTTTGTGGTTATTGTGATTTTTGTGGCGGTTCTGATCCTGTTGAACATCTATCCGGCGCTGGTGTCGCAGGATCTGGTGTTTCAGGCCAAGCAGACCTCCCTGTTGCAGGATCAGGCGTCGGTGATCGCCTCCACACTGGCGGGGCCGGAGGCCCTGACGGCGGAAGGGGTGCAGATGGTGATGGAAAAGCTGGGCGGCACCGGGGACAACCGCCGCGTCATGGTCACGGATCCTATGGGGCTGGTGCTCTACGACAGCGGAGAGACTGCGGTAGCGACGGGACAGTACGCCCTGCTGCGCGAGATTACAAGCGCCCTGCACGGGCAGGACGTGTTCCACGCGACCTTCCGCGACGGGGCGTTTCGCAGCCGCGCGGCGGTGCCGGTTGTGTACCGGGGTATGCATATCGGCGCGGTATGCCTCTATGAATACGACTCCGTGCAGGGGGAGTTGCTACTGGGGATTCAGAGTACCCTGCGCTCCATCTCAATTGTGACGTGTGTGGTGGCGGTGGTGGTTATCGCGCTCTTTTCCCGCACCTTCACCCGACGGATGGGGACACTGTTGCAGGCCATTCGAAACGTGCGTGCGGGCGAGTACAGCCACCGTGTGCCGGAGGCAGGGAGGGATGAGCTTGCCCTGCTGGCGGGGGAATTCAATGAGCTGACAGGGCGGTTGCAGACGACCGATGAGGTGCGCCGCCGATTTGTCTCCGACGCGTCCCACGAGTTAAAGACGCCGCTCGCTTCCATCCGCCTGCTCACCGACTCCATCTTGCAAAGCGAGGAAATGAACGCCGCGACCACCAGAGAATTTGTCTCCGACATCGGTGAGGAGGCGGAGCGGTTGACCCGCATCACAGAAAAACTGCTCGCGCTCACGCGGATGGACAGCGGCGGCGGGCTGGAGCGCGTGCCGGTACAGCTCGCCCCGGTGGTAGAGCGAGTGCGCCATATGCTCCTTCCACTTGCACAGGCGGAGGGAATCCAGATTCACACGGCGCTGATACCGGACGCTGTTGTATACGCCATCGAGGACGACCTCTATCAGATTATGTTTAATCTGATAGAAAACGCAATTAAGTATAATTATCCGGGCGGAGCGGTGTTCATCACGTTAGAGCAAAAGGGTGGGATGGTGACCCTGCGTGTGGAGGATACCGGCGTCGGGATTCCGGAGGATGAGCTGACGAAGGTGTTCGACCGGTTTTATCGTGTGGATAAAGCGCGCTCCCGCGCGGCGGGGGGAACCGGACTCGGCCTCTCCATCGTCAGCGACACGGCAAAACGGCACGGCGGCATTGTCACGGCGCGGCGGCGGGAGCCGGAGGGCACGTGCTTTGAAGTGGTATTTCAGGCGTATTTGCCGGGGGAGGAGAAGACGCAATGAGGCGGAAGATTTGTATTGCGGTCTGCGCCGCGCTGTGCCTGACGCTCCTTCTACCCGCCTGCACGCAGCAGAAGGCCAACAGTGAGGAGACGGCCCAAATCTATTTTGCAGTGTCCGAACCGGGGGCCGGTGGTACGGCGGTCGGAGCTGAGGGGCATGTCCTCACGGCGGATGAGCTGGAGAAGCCTGTGGATGCGCTGCTCTCGCTTTTGCTTGCCGGCCCCGCAGAGGAGTCGGAGCTTGTTTCACCGTTCCCCGCCGGGGTGACAGTGCGCAGCTGGCAGCTTGAGGAGGGGCAGCTGACGGTGGATCTTTCCGGGCAATACGGCGGGCTGTCCGGCGTTGACCTCACCATTGCCAACAGCTGCATTGCACTGACGCTCTGCCAGCTCGATGAGATTGCATCGGTAGGGGTTACGGTGGAGGGCGACGCGCTCGCCTTTCGTCAGATTCAGCAGATGAGTCCTTCGGACCTTATACTGGATTGGGCAGAGGAGGAGGCTGTGAGTGTCATGGTGACGCTCTGGTTCCCCCGGCAGGATGGAGACGGCTTGGGGGTAGAGACCCGGCAGGTGCTTGTGGAGGAGGACGGCACCCTTGCGCAGGCGGCGATGGAGGCGCTTTTGGCCGGACCCACCGGGGAGGATCTCGCGCCCATCCCCACAGACGTGCAGCTCCTATCGGTGACACCGGCGGAGGGTGGGTATACCCTGAATCTGTCGGAGAAATTTTTAACCGCCGTGCCGGATGGGGACAAGCAGTTTGACGCGATGGTTTACTGCATGACCAACACCCTTTGCAGTCTGGATACGGAGAAGATCAAACAGGTGCTGTTCCTGGTAGACGGGCAGCCGGTCGACGCTGTGGGCGATATGCTGCTCAGCGAACCCGTGACGCCGGATTTTACGTTGGAAAAATAATTGACAGAACCCGGCTTCTTCTGTAAAATAAAAGGCACTACAGAGCCATGAAAGGAAGTCAACAGGATGAAAGAACAGCAGATTGCCACCCAGTCCATCCACGCGGGCTATCGCCCGGAAAACGGGCAGCCGCGCAATATCCCCATCGTCCAGAGCACGACCTTCCGCTATGAGACCAGCGAAAAGATGGGCGCGCTGTTCGATTTGGAGGCGAGCGGATATTTCTATACCCGTCTGCAAAACCCGACCAATGATCAGGTCGCGGCGAAAATATGCGCCATGGAGGGGGGGAGCGCCGCGATGCTGACCTCATCCGGTCAGGCCGCGAATTTTTACGCGATCTTCAACATCGCCTCCTGCGGAGATCATATTGTCGCGTCATCCGCCATCTACGGCGGCACCTATAATCTCTTTGCCGTGACCATGAAGCGGATGGGCATCTCCTTTACGTTTGTGGACCCCGACTGCTCGGAGGAGACCCTGCGCGCCGCCTTCCAGCCCAATACAAAGGCGCTGTTTGGCGAGACTGTTGCAAACCCTGCGCTGTCGGTTTTAGATATCGAGCGCTTTGCCAGGGTGGCGCACGAAAACGGTGTGCCGCTCATTGTCGATAATACCTTTCCCACGCCGGTCAATTGCAGGCCCATAGAATTTGGTGTGGATATCGTCACACACTCCACCACCAAGTATATGGACGGGCACGCAAACGCGGTTGGCGGCGCGATTGTCGATTCCGGCAATTTCGACTGGACAAAGTATCCGGATAAATATCCGGGCCTGTGCACGCCCGATGAGAGCTACCACGGCGTGACCTATACTGAGCGCTTCGGTCTGGGTGGAGCGTTTATCACCAAGGCGGTGGTGCAGCTCATGCGCGACCTCGGTTCCATCCCCGCGCCGATGAATTCCTACCTGCTCAACGTCGGGCTGGAGACCCTCCCCCTGCGCATGGCGCAGCACTGCCACAATGGGCAGGCGGTGGCGGAATACCTTGCGCAGCACCCCAAGGTGGCGTGGGTGAAATATCCGGGATTAAAAGGGGATGCGCATTATGAACTTGCGCAGAAGTATATGCCGCAGGGCACCTGCGGCGTGGTCTCCTTCGGCGTCAAGGGCGGGCGGGAAGCGGCGTCCCGCTTTATGGCGGGGCTGAAGCTCGCGTCCATCGCGACTCATGTGGCCGACGCGAAGACCTGCGTGCTCCACCCAGCCTCCAGCACCCACCGGCAGCTGAGCGACGCGGAGCTTGCCGCCGCGGGCGTTGCGCCCGACCTCGTGCGCTTTTCCGTTGGGATTGAGGATGTTCGGGATATCATCGCTGACCTCGAGCAGGCGCTTGCGGCGATTTAATAAAATCACGGGAAATGAGGGGTGGGTGCCCTGATCGATACGATCAGGGCACCCTTTGGCTATATTGTTCGCCTGTGTAAGGGGACAAGATAAATGATAATACGGGAAAGGGCGGGTAAACGCGGGGAGAGACGCGGGAAAACCGGTATTTTCAAGGGATTGAGCCGGACGGCCATGGGGCAAAACGGCTCAATTATCATTTATTTTGAGAAAAACCCGGCACAAAGAAAAAAGAATGCCCTTTCTTTTCTTTTAGGATAGGATAGGACAGGAATATGACGCACTGGCGGCATAGTGAAAGCCACCCGGAAGCCCTTGAAATTAGGGCGTTTCGGGCGGCTTTTTTATTTTGTGTAGGGGTTGCCAGACATCCCGGAAGTCGTAGCAGGTGACCCATGAAGATATCCAACAACCCCTTGATTTGAATTATAGCAGATGCGCCCCGCAGTTACAAGAGGGCGAAGCGTGCGCACGGGGCGTTAGAGCGTGCGAGATTGTAACGCAACGAAGCAGGAACCCCCGTTGCTTCAGGGCTTTCCGGGCATGGTATGGCGTTACTACACCGTGCGGAACAGGCCCCAAAACGCTATAAAAATAGAGAAAGACAATTGGACAAAATCTGAAAAGCATTCAAGCGCTGTCCAATTGCCCCAATTCCAATGGTTTGCAGGCTTGAGTGAGCGCAAAAAACATACATGAACAATTGGACAAAAAATAGATATAGAAATATATCTTTTCGGGCAAAAAAATCAGGGCGTTATGCTACCAACGACCTTACCAACAACCCGAACTTCATCATACTCACAGATCGGAAGCGGTGGGTATTCTTGATTGGATGACGCTAGAAAGGCTTTTCCACCTTTTTCAATGAGCCGCTTGCAATAAGCGCTCCCGTTCAGAACGAACACGCCAACCTCATTATGATCAAGGGTGCGTTGCTGCTTTACAAACACGATGTCTCCATCGGCATATTGAGGGGACATACTGTCACCACGTATCCGCACACCAAAGCTTGTTTCTATTGGGACGACTTCTACAAGGAAGTCCATCAGGGTATAGGTGTCAGAATCCAAGAAGAGGCCCGTACCGGCGCTGGCTGGGAGGTCATAGACTGGGGTACTCCGGAACACGGGGACATCCATCCCGTACTCAAGTGGATTATTACCAATAAGAACTGGCGGCAAGACCTCCGGAGCAGTGCTGCCCGTGCGATCCCTTGCATAGTACAGAGCAGCTCGCACTATGGTTCTTCCTTCCTCATCTAAAGAGTCATAAATCTTTATAAATTCTTGCTGCTCTGGACTCAAGTTATATCGTTCTGCGCCAAACAACAAGCGATCAGTAGATACGTTTAAACGCATTGCTAGTTTTATAACAACGTCAGAACTTGGAGATCTACCGTTTTTCCAGCCTGCAATGCTCCCTGTTGCACCACATTCATTAACAATAGGGGTTACTTTTAACCCTTGCTCCGCGCAAATCTGCTTTAGATTATCGTAGAACACATTCACACCTCCAAATAAAATGCGTATATAAGCATTTTACTATTGACTTATGCGTAAATACGCATTAATATGGATGGGGTAGGGCAATTTAATAGTCCCATCATATCACAGGCCCATACAAAAAGGCAATACGCTAATAAGAAGGGAGGTTATCAAATGGTACCGGCAAATATCAGCGATTTCGGCGCAGCCGTGAAAAAAGCGCTCATCGACAAGCGAATGAGACAGATAGATCTTGCCGAGCTTGTTGGAATCCCTCCGGCATATATGAGCCACATCATTACCGGGCGGAAGTCTGGAGCGAAGTACAGGCCTGCCATCATCCGGGCACTAGACTTGGAAGAGTTCGGAAGCGAGGACAAGCCCCCATCCAGCCGGGCAAGCTGAGGGTTAAACGCAATGACTATAGCAAATTGTTAGAGTAAATGTGTACGGCGAGAGATGTCCCCCCTTTTTGTTTTGATTTGGAGATGCGGGCACGGGCATGCCCTCTCTCTGATAGCAGTAGGTACGAGAGTTTACTGAAAAACGAGCTCGTCTGTAATGCTGATTGCATTTGGATTCTTGCTATTATCACGCCACCGCAGTACTCGCTCAAAGGCTTCATCCGACAAGCAAATCGGTATGTTGTTGATGCGAATCTCTACACTACGACGTGCTGAAAGCTGATAAGTAACTGTGAGTTTAACATGTGATGCATTTTTCATTTGTGGCTCTCTCGCCGTACACATTTACTCTAGCATGTAAAGATAGGAATTGCAACCAAAGGAGGCAGTTATTATGAAGCAGGGCAAGAACCCCACGCGCCGACAGAAAGGCCGACTGGAACGGGCCAGGCTCTCCCCGGCAGACTGGCTTATTGTAAGCCAGCGCGCGGACGGCAGTGTTGTCATCCAGCACAGGTACACAAACACCACCCGCATCATCCCGGCCTCGGTCGGGTAACGCGAACATCAGGAAGGAGCGGTAACTATGACACGAGAAAAAATTCTGAGGGACAGGCTGGAAATGGCTTCGCATAATTTGCTGTGCTACTCTGAGAACCTGCTAATGGACAAGCCGAAGGCAGGCTACGAGGCTGAACACAAGGCAGCCGCCGAAGAAGTTGAAATGCTTCAGGTTTGGCTGAAAGAATTTCAAACCGCAGAACCATCAAGCACTATAGTGGATTTATCTAGTGAGAAATTCTGGGATGATCTCAAGCAAACAAGATATGAAATTCTTCTAAGGCAAATCCACGATTTAGCCCAAAGAGATACTTATGGGGATCCCGAGCTGTGCATTCAAATTTCAAATTGTATTATCAATCTTTATCGTGCGCTGGACGAAGCAAATTAAGTGTCTTTAAGCCCATTCAAAATCTGCTTGTACATTTCCGCGATTCGTTCGGCGTTTCTCTGGGCTTTTTCCTGACTAGAGCCATAGGATAGTTTTTCGGTTGGAAGAAGGTTTTGTTCCATTGCTTTGAGAGCCAGATGAAGGGCTATTTCTTTATTATCCATATGGTACGCTCCTAACCGCACAGCTCGGGGGGGATACAAGCGCACGAATAGAGGGCAGGTGCTGCCCTTCCTAACAACACTAACAGTTACTACCATAAAGTTCAAGAAATTTTTGAAAAAGGAGTTCGTTGAAATGACATATCGCGCAATAGCTAATCCAGCCGCGTACCATTGTGGTTACCGCTGGCTGGTGGTAGATGAAAACTATAACACGATTAGCAAACATGCAAGCCGCGAATCTGCCGAAGCAGAAGCCGAACGGCTGAACATGGGAAAATGAACCGAGTGGGCAGGACAGGAATGGAGGATTGAACATGGAAATGCGTCCTGACAAGATACTGCACACAGACGTGCTTATTGCGATTCACTCAGTATTTAATGGTTATTATCGGGATTTCGCACATTTAAGCCCCGAGGAGTTTAAGCAGTTTATGGATAGACTGAGTGAAGATATGAAAACACATATATGCGGATTTATTGACCTGCAAGCCCAGGCATATACAGCGCACTTTACGGCGACAGAAGAGATAGAACTGCCTTTTGTGCTATGGCCTTGACTACCTCTCAGAAACAAGGGAAGCGTCACTAAAATTTCATCCGCACAAATTTTACGGAAAGGGTCTGATGACAATGACTGGCCTTGAATTATTGAGAAACCCTAACACCACGCCGGAGGAGATTGCGGACATCGTTTCCCCGCATTGCCCACCGACTATACCCGATGCGTGCAAGCAGCTCTCCTGCCGGGAGTGCTGGCTTGCATGGGTCACTACCGGGGAGCCGCCGAAGGAAACGGGGCCGTCCGACTCACAGACGGCCCCGGATGAGGATGGGCTCCACCCCAACCTCATTGAGCATCTCCGCAAACAGCGGAAAGAGGAACAGACTATGCTTAAGAATCTTGCTCATCCCGTTTCAGAATGTTAGCGGCCTCAACGCCTTGGGCACACTTTTGATTTAAGCAGTTGTAAAACTCTTGGCGGTCAAGTACACCCTTGTACTCAAGATAAGTAACCAGCGCCCAAAATTCCGGGAGTGTGGAAAGCCTGTGCTCTATCATAAGATCAGCGTAAGCATTTCCGGTGTCAATCTTAACGATATCGAGATTAGAATCATCTAACACAAAAATCACCTCCTCTCCGGGCCAGTGGCCTCATTACCATTGTATCAGTCCAGAGAGGGAAATAAAAGACATTAGCAATATCACAACAGAGAGGAGGAAACGGAGTGCCGGACATATATGTCACACTGGAGGCGGCGGCCAAGTATGAGGGGCTCGACTACTATACCTTTCAAAAGCGCGTTAAACGCAATCCCAAGGCGTACAAGACGAAGAACGAGCCTCGCGAAGATGGCGGGAAGGATATGGTCATGGTCTCCGTTACCTCCCTGTCCGCAAAGGCGCGGCGGGCATACCGCGCAAAGCAGAAGGTTGATGGGAGGGATACCGTTATAGAACAGAGGACAGCGGAAACGCGCCCATGGTATGTAGATGTGGATTACAACTATTACCATGAAAACAACAAGAAGCGATACTATGAGGCCGTGGAGCGGGCAAGCCGCCTGCAGGACTACATCGACTACGACGGCCCCGACCGCACCGGCTACGCCGAGCAGCTTGCCCTATCGCTGGGGATGTCCACGCCGACGCTATACCGGCAGGTAAAGAATGTGCTGGAGGCAAACGCTTGGGCGCTCAAGCTGGCGCAGGGAGATGGGCAAAACCGGGACTACTTCCGGGTGCTGGCCCTGTGCCGGAAGCCGAAGGAGACGGCAACCTTCCCTTCCTTGACAGATGAACAGAAGGCACTCATTGAAAACATCTGGTTTGATAAGGAATTTGCTAACAACCACTGCTCGAAGGAACTGCTTTATGAAGCCTTTGCAGCGGAGAGCAAGAGGCGGGGCTGGCCGGGGTACCCATCGTATAAGACGGTGCTCCGATACGTCAACCACCTCATGGAGCTGCCGGGCGCGGAATCCGCGCGGTATTGGGCGGCAAACGGTCTGCGGGAGTGGAAGAACGCGCGGCAGGTCAAGGGCAAGCGGGACGCTTCCACGCTGGATGTGATGGAGTATGTGGTCGCAGACGCGCACACCTTCGATATATGGGTCAGCTACACCGCGCCCAACGGGAAGGTCAAGGCGATCCGCCCGGTGCTTGTGGCATGGATGGATATGCGCAGCCGCCGCCTATTGGGTGTCGTCCTCTGTGAACATTCCAACGCGCAGGTGGTCAAGGAGTCCTTCGTGAAGATGGTATATGAAGCGGGATGCGCACCCAAGCATGTACATATGGACAATGGCAAGGACTTCACGCCCAAGGAGCTGCTGGGGCAAGACCGGAAGCAGCGGGAGATGGACACGGCGGCGCTCATGGACGCGGTTTTCAAGGGCTTCTATCTGGCGATGGGCGCAAAGGACTGGTCGCGCTCCAAGCCATTCCAGCCGTGGGACAAGCCCATCGAGCGGCAGTTCAGGACATTTTGCCTGCGCTTCTCCCCTAAGTTCAAATCCTACACGGGTACGCTTACAAGTTCCAAGACGGAGGACAAGCGCCATAAGGACATCAAGCGGATGCTGGAGCGGGGCGAACTGCTGACGATGGATGAGTTTTACGACATCCTCCAGCGCTTCCTTGCTGAGGACTATGACCAGCGTGTGCATCGCGGCCTGAAGGACTTTGGAGAGGCCATTCCTACCCCCGGCGCGGTTTGGTCAGACGCGCCCCGGTGCGACCGCGCCGCGCCGCCCAGAGAATACGCCGCCATGCTGCTTATGAAGCCAGCAACAGCGCGGGTTACCAATCAGGGTATTACCAAGTTCAAAACGCTTTACACCGCCACCGAGCTTGGCCTCTATGTAAATCAAATGGTCGGTATTCGCTGGGACGTGGATGACGTTAGAAAGCTCTATGTCTACGACAAGAACGGGAAAAAAATCTGCGAGGCATATGCCGCCGAGCTGCTTCAGTTCGGCGACCGGGTACCGCAAGAATCCCTTGAGGCGCTGCACAGCAAACAGAATCACAACCAGCGGGAAATCAAACGGATCTATGATGAATTCAACACACCGCACGAGCAGCGGATCAACCCGGATGCGCCTGCCGTGGTGGGCAAGGTTGATCTCATGATCGGGCACAAGCCAACCGAGAAAGTCATCGCGCTCCCTGTCGATAAGGAATTCAGCGGCGAGATGGCGGCAAAGAAGAGATCCACAGACGGAGACGAATTCTTGAACAAAAAGGCAGAAGAAGCGCTGGCCCGCCTGAGAGCAATCGGCGATTAAAAAAGAGGAGGCATCATTATGGAAGTCGTAGCAGGAAGCACAGCCCCGGCAATCACGCTTTACACCGCGAGCAAGGATCTGGCAGCACAGGTCAAAGAATATCTATCGGCCAGCAAGACCAGCATCGCAACACTGGCGCAGGAGATCAACTACAGCCGCACAACGGTATCACGGTATCTCGCGGGTAAATACGACAGCGACCCCGCCGATATTGAGATGCGGCTGACGGACTACATCTCCGCGCATACGGGCACGGAGGTACCGCCGCCAGCCCCCGGCGCAAAGGCCGGAAAGAAGCCCCAGTTTTTTGACAGCCGGGATGCAAAGGCGATCATCGGCGTTTGCCAGAGCTGTCAGGAATACATAGGCCTCGGCATTGTAGTGGGCCGCTCCGGGTACGGCAAGACGCACACCCTCAAGGAATACGCCAAGCTCGCCCGCGTGGCCTACATCGAATGTGACGACACCATGGCCTGCCGCGACCTTGTGGAAGCGATTGAGCGGGCGCTGGGCATACCCAGCGGGTACGGCACCATCTGGCGCAGGGTCAACGGCATCCGGGATTTTTTCAGCACAAACAAGGGCTACCTGCTTATTATCGACGAGGCGGACAAGCTGGTCTCCAAGTACACACAAAAGAAGATGGAGATACTCCGGGCAATTTTTGACCAGAGCGATGTCGGGCTGGTCATCGCGGGAGAACCGAAGCTGGAGGTACAGATCAAGACCTATCTTGTCCGCATGGCAAACCGGGTGGACTTTTACGCATCCCTCCGGGGGCTTACCCCCTCAGAGGTGGAAGGGTACCTCGGCGACTTTGCGATTGAAGAGGACGCGCTGCTGGAGATGAAGACCCGCGCCTGCAATGTGCAGACCGGCTGCTTCCGGCTTTTATCCCGGACACTGTCCAATGTGGAGCGGATCCTGCAGGAAAACGGCGAAAACACCATCACAGCCAAGGCCATTAAGCAGGCGTCCAGCATGATGATGCTCTGACGGGAGGGACAACGAAAATGAGAAAACAGAAACCAACAACTGCGGGCACCATTGGAAGCCGCTTCCGGGAAGTGCGGCTGAAACAAAATCTGACGCAGAGAGAGTTTTGCAAAATACTAGGCATTTCACAAACCCACATCGCCAGCATTGAACTAGGTAGGGACAACCCTTCTCGCACACTCAAACTGCTCCTGTCCTATTGTATGGACATCAACTATGAATGGCTGGAAAGCGGTACAGGGGAGAAGTATTGTCTGAGCGAGTTAAATGATACATCACTACTAAAAGACTTGTACAGCGAGGCTCGGAGAATGCAGGCTGAGGCATACCAGTTTGCGGAAAAACTTGGACGGTTTATCGAAGAAGGGACGGAGGAATGAGAAAACAACGGCTTTATGGCGTTATCTTCGTTGTGATCGGCGTGATGGTCCTCATATTTGCAGCCACAGGAAAGGGGCCAGCGAGCAGTGACGCCACTGCAGCGTTCATCTTTATTCCATTGGGCCTTTGGATGATATTCACCAGACAACACATTTTTTACAAGGAGGAACGGAAAGTATGGCACGGAAAAGAGTTACAGAAGCCCCGGCACTCAAATCATGGGAAGAGGTCAACGACGCTTTGCGGGAAATCGCAGAGGCGCAGATCGCCCTCGGCGACATCGAAAGCGAAATGCAGAAGCAGATGGTCGGCATCAAGAAGATCGCAGAGCAGGACAGCAAGCCGTACAACGACCGCATCGCCAAGCTGGAGCGAGATCTGAAGGAGTTTGTGAGCGAGCACCGCGCCGATCTCGGCGACCGGAAGAACAAGCTGTTAAACTTTGGCGAGGTAGGGTTCCGGCTTTCCACGTCCGTGTCCCTGCCAAAGGCGAAGGAGAAGCTGGCGGAGATTATCCGCAGGCTGAAAGCGCGGAGCATGATGGATTGCGTTGTGGTGGAAGAGAAGGTCAGCCGGGAGAACCTCAAAAAGTACGGTGAGGATACGGTGAACGCGGTCGGGGCCACATGGAAGCAGAAGGATGAATTCGGCTATGAGGTCTTTGTGGAGAAGCTGGAGCGGCTTAACGCAACTATGGACATTTAGGAGGCGGGACGATGGCAGCAGTACAAACCGGGCACAGGCCCGCATCCCTGCGCACCCTCTGGGCGATTGCCAAGTCGCCGGAGCTGGGCATGGATGAGGACGACCTTCACGCGGTGGTGTACCGTGAGACCGGCAAGGAAAGCATGCGGCAGCTGACACAGGGCGAGATTAACACGATCGCCCGTGTGCTGCAGAACATGAAGGACGGCGTCCAGCGGGACACCCGCAGCAAGCGCACCGACGAGGGCGGCAGTGAGGCCACCGTGAAGATGCGGCGCAAGATTTACGCCCTCTGTGATGCGCTGGGCTGGAACAATGACCACCGCCGCATCAACGGCTTTGTCAAGCGCATGTGCGGTGTGGAGCGTATTGAGTGGGCAACGCCCGCGCAGTGCTTCAAGATTATTGAGGCGCTCAAAAAGATGGTGGAGCGGGAGACTGCTAAGGGGGGACAATCGTGACAAGCAAGGATAATCACCAGAAAGCTTACTACGAGGCCAACAAAGAAAAAATAAAGGAACGAATGAGAGCTTACCGCAAGGCAAACAGCGAGAAACTCAAAGAGCAAGCTGCAAAATATCGCGCAGAGCACAAGGAAGAAAAAGCAGAAAGAGATAAAGCCTATTATGAGGCAAACAGAGAAATCATCGCGGCATACCATAAATCCTACAGTGAGAAGAATAAGGAAAGGATTGCGATAAAGAAAAACGCTTGGTATAACGCCAATAAAAAGAAATGCGCAGAGTATGGAAAAATATACGGAAGAACGTATCGCGAGACCAACAAAGAAAAAATATACATAGCCAACAATAACTACCATAAAGCTAACAGGAAGGTCTTGGCTGCGGAGCAGGCGATAATTGCAGATACAAGAAAAGAAAGAGGGGTATCACAGAGGCATTTGGCGAAGTTAGTCGGCGTATCCCAAGCAACGATATCACTATGGGAGCGGGGGGAAGTTCCTGCGCAATGGGATAAGATATTTCTAGCGTTCCCAGAGCTAGAGGAGCTAGGCGGGGGTGATGTGTAAGAATGGAAATGATAAATGACATGGACATCTTGACCTACCTGCATAGCATCCTGCGGGCGCAGGGCAGCATACGCCGGGGCACATCGGTCGCACTGCTGGAGCTGAAGCTGGCATATGAGTTTCTGCCGAAACGAATATCCAAGCGCCTGACGGAGCTGCCGCCCGGCATCGTGGGGCAGGCGCGGCTGCCGCTTCCCGCCAAGGGGGCCGGTCTGGAGGAGCTTATGGCCCGGCTGACCACCGACGCGGCGGTGCAGCAGGTCATCCGGGCCGCCAACGTCTACCGCGCCCGGCTGCGTTATCCGCCGCTGAGTATGGACGGCTGGCTAAAAGGAGGAGGCCCCTGATGGCAACACAGAAACGTAAACCATTGACGAAACGGGAAAAGGAACTGAACGCCCGGATCAAGAAGGAGCTGCAGGCCGAGGGGCGTATCCCACCGGATAAGCCGAGGCTCAACCGCAAAAAGTTTGCGGAGGAGGTGCGGGCCGAGTGGGATGCTACAGAGGATCCGCTCTTTGTTTATCTCATGCGCGGTGTCTCCGTAATGATCGGCCCCAGCTTCAAAGGGTACTCGCTGGAGAACATCGGCGTGCTGAAGGCGCTAAAAATTGCGATGGAGACGAAAAAGTTTGAAGCGTCCCTGCCGGAGGGGACCGAAAAATACAGTCCAATGGATTATTACGAAAAGGTCGTAAAGCCGATCATTGACCTATGAAGGACTTAAAGGAAGGGGGCATGGCCGGGCATGGATGAGCTTACGCGGCGAATCACCGAGGAGCTGACAGTGGATATGTTGCCGGATGGGATATGGAAAACCGTTGCGGAAGAGATCGGCGTTGTCAATCTGATCAAGATGCTGACCATCATTAACGGTGACAAGGTATATGCGCCGAAGCCAGACCGGATCCTTGCCCCTGCGCGGGACAGGATCATCAAACAGGAGTATAACGGGTATAACCACGAGGAGCTTGCCCGCAAGTACGGCCTGACAACCGGATATATCCGACACCTGTGCGGCGCTGGTATCCTGCCGGAGCAACTCACTATATTTAGCGCAACCGAAACATGAGGTTGGGAGAATAGAACGGGATTTTGGAAGTCCTGTCTGGTTGCGTGTAAGCCAACTAAAATAAGACTATGAGCTATGCTCATGGTCTTATTTTTTATGCAAAGAGAGGGAATGTGAAATGGAAGCAATTCAGAGTGTGGCAAGTGACGCCTTGGTCAATCTTGCAATCGGCGTGATCACCCTGCTTGCGGCGTATGCGATGTATGGCATCAACAAGCTGATCGCGAAGGCAAAGGCGCAGACGGAGCAGATTGAGGACGAGACGAGCCGCCAGCTGCTCACCGACGCGCTGTCCGATGTGGAAAATCTTGTGGCGGTGACGGTGGGCGCTATTGAGCAGACCACCGCGAAGGCGCTGCGGGAGGCGGTCAAAGCTGGGACGGCAAACCGTGAGGAGTTGACCGCACTGGCGGATGCTGCATTTGCGGAGATAAAAGCGGCAATCGTACCGGAAGCGCAAGCGGTCATCACGGAAAATTTGGGCAGCTTTGATGCTTACCTGACCAAGCTGATCGAAAACACAGTGCGTCAGGTGAAGCAGGAAGACGCCGTGCTTGTCGTCGAGTAGAGCGGGAGAACGATATGGACGCAACGCAAATCACCGCGATTATCGGCGCAGCCGCGTCCCTTCTCTGCACCATCGTTGTCGGCGCTCTTACTTTTTTCATTAAGAGGACGCTCGCGGGGTTCGAGGACGCGGACAAGAAAAACGAAACCGAGATCAAAACGGTTTCGGACAAGCTGAACGATTTAAAGGCGGACCTCCCGTTGATCTACGTCACACGGGAGGACTATATCCGCATTATGAACCGGGTTGAGGACAAGCTCGACCAGATACTTTATGGAAGCAAAGGAAAGGAGGGTTAGTGCGGCATGACCATCATGGATGAAGATAAGGAGCAGGAGGTCAGCAAAAACAAGTCTGTCCGGGGCTACATCATCCGGGCCCTGACGAAGGGTAGCCAGAATGCCCTGTTGGTGAAGCAGATTGTCAACGCGCTTGTCGGGGCGGGATTGATCTACTCGCCGGATATCGGAAAATATCTGGCGTACCTGCAGGAAGCCGGATATATCGAATTTACGGATCAGAAGGCAACGGCTTACAGTGCATACCGCCGCGACAGCGTTGTCCGTCTGACCAGAAAGGGTGTTGACCTTGTCGAAGGCACAATCGACGATCCCGGCGTCGACGTCTAAGAAGGAACGCCGCAGGACGCGGATCAACGGCACGGTCGACAGGCTCCCGGCAGATATCCGGGGACTGCTCGACATCAAACTTGCGGATACCGGCAATACGTATGTGGAGCTGTCCGATTGGCTGAAATCCGAGGGCTATGAGATCAGCAAGAGCGCGATCGGGCGGTACGCCATGCGGTCAACGCAGGCGGCGGAGCGTGTCGCGGAAACCCTGCGGCGCACACAGGCCATTGCCAAAGCGGTAGAGCAACACCCCGACCTCGACTACACAAAGGCAGCGTCTATGGTGATGATGGACGGCCTCATGCAGCGCGTCAGCACCGCCGAGGACGAATTTAACGAAATGCCGCTGGACAAAGCCGGACGGCTCATCTCCTCTTTTGCCCGCAACGCGACCTATGAAAAGCAGGCCCGGCAGAACATGAAGCGGAAAGCCGAGCTCGCCTTTGATGAGATGGAGGCGGAGCTGATGGCGAAAATCAAGCAATACCCGGAGCTCGCGGCGGAGCTGCACAACATCCTATCCAGAGCGCGGGAGAAGGTGGTTGCCGATGTCGAAGATTGATCTGGGCGCGTATCTGGAAACACTGAGCGAACCGGAAGACCGCGCAGTCATCGCAGACCGGCAATACCAGCGGGATCTGTTTGAGCAGTATGTGACCAAGGGGGACAATTTCCCTGCACGCCGGGCGCAGCTCCTCCGGGACCATCAGGCCGGGAGGGAGCTGACTGGGCCGAGGGGGCTGCGCCGGGCGCTTGGGGCGATTGATCTGGAGTATTTTGGACGCGCCTATCTGGCGCAATACTTTGTCCGGGATTCCCCACCGTTTCACGCAGAGCTTGACGCAATCTGGCGGGAGGGCGTCATGAAGGGGCTTGACCCATCGGACGCGGCCCAGCGAATCAACCGGGCGGATGGATGCCGCAGAGCAATACAGGCCCCGCGCGGCCATGCGAAGAGCACAACCTTCACGTTCAAGGATGATCTTCATGCCGCTTTATACGCATACAAGCATTACATCATCATCCTCTCTGACAGCTCGGAACAGGCGGACGGATTTCTGGCCGATCTCAAGACTGAGCTGGAGGAGAACGCCACAATCCGGGAGGACTTTGGCAATCTGGAGGGTAAGGTCTGGAAGGCGTCGGTCATCCTGCTCTCGAACGGCGTAAAGATTGAGGCGCTGGGCGCGGGCAAAAAAATCCGTGGCCGCCGCCATAAGCAATGGCGGCCTGACCTCATCGTCTGTGACGATTTGGAGAACGACGAGAACGTCAACACGCCGGAGCAGCGCCGGAAGCTGCGCAGCTGGTTTTATAAGGCGGTCAGCAAGGCGGGCGATACATACACCGACATTGTCTATATTGGTACGCTGCTTCATTATGATGCGCTGCTTGCCAACGTCGCCAATAATCCGAGTTACAAGTCGGTCAAGTATCAGGGCGTCATCTCCTTCGCGGAAGACGCAGCGCTATGGGCTACGTGGGAGGCAATATACACCGACCTTGCCAATGATGCCAGACAGGAAGATGCCAGAGCCTTTTATGAAGAAAACAGGGCCGGGATGCTCAAGGGTACGGCGGTGCTGTGGGAGGAGAAGCTCTCCTACTATGACCTCATGGTTATCCGCATCTCAGAAGGTGAGGCGTCGTTCAACTCGGAGATCCAGAATGATCCGATTGATCCCGAAAACTGTACGTTCCAAGAGGAATGGTTTGATTACTACGATGACGACGGCAAAACAATCCCGGACTTTTCGGAACCGCGCTTCATCATCGTCGGCGCGAATGCCCCTTCTTTGGGCAAGAACAAGCGGGCGGACACGTCCTCGCTCATCTTCCTTGCAAAGGACACCGCATCAGGTTATATGTACGTCATCATTGCCGACATCGACAAGCGTAAGCCGGACAGAATCATTGAGGACGCACTGGAGAGCAGCCGCCGCATTAAGCGGGATTACAAGAAGCCGCTCTATAAGTTCGGCGTCGAAACGGTGCAGTTTCAATACTACTTCGCGGAGATCATGCGGCAGCGGGCCGCCGAGGTTGGCGAGTATCTCCCCATTGAGGAGATTAACAGCGTCCAGCACAAGGACGCCCGCATCCAATCCCTGCAGCCATTCGTGAAGAACGGCTATATTAAATTCAGCAAGAAGCACAAGGCGCTCCTGCAGCAGATGATGGAGTACCCGATGGGCAAGAACGATGACGGCCCGGACGGCCTGCAGATGGCGGTCAAGCTGGCCCTTGACATCAAGGTCAGCCGGGCGGTCGATTACAAATCAGTGCTTTCCCGCGCGTTGGGATTCGGGCGCGGAGCCTATTAACGAGGAGGTGGGGTTATGCCCATACAGGAAAATACCATTATCCATGGTGACAGCCTCACCGTGCTGCGCAACATGGAGCCGGAGAGCGTGGACGCGATTATCACAGATCCCCCCTACGGCATCAAATACAAATCACAGACCGGGGCAAGCGTCCTGAATGACCATGCCCCATTTATCTGGTGGCTTTACGATGCATATCGGATACTAAAATCCGGGGATTCCGGCAGGGGTACTCTGGTGTGCTTTACCCGCTGGGATGTGCAGCAGGTCTTCATCGACGCAATGAAGCTGGCTGGTTTTATTGTGAAGAGTGAAGTGATATGGGATAAGGTCGCCCACGGCATGGGAGACATTAAGGCGGCCTTCGCCCCCGCGCATGAGAACATCATCTTTGCGATCAAGGACAAGAAGTTTTCCTTCCCCGGCCACAGGCCCAAGGATCTTATCACCTACAAAAAGCTGAACAGCTCTCAGATGGTACACCCCACAGAGAAGCCGGTGGGCATCATGGCGGAGCTGATCACAGCAGTCACGAAGCCGGGGGACCTGATTTGTGACCCGTTTGCGGGAAGCGGCTCCACGTTGGTAGCAGCGAAAAAGACCGGGCGGCGCTTCATCGGGGTGGAACAGGACGGACACCACTACGAGACAGCAAGCAGTCGTGTGGCGGAGGTGGTGCTGTGAGTGTGTTGGACAGGCTGCGCCGCCGCCCCCGGCCTGACACCGGCGAGGTGGCCGTTGCGCAGACATCAGACAAATACAGTGACTACCCTTCCAATGGCCTGACGCCTGAAACGCTGGCGGCGATCTTCCGAGAGGCCGACGCGGGCGATGTGCTCCGGCAGTCGGAATTGTTTGAGGAGATGGAGGAGAAAGACCCCCACCTGTTCAGCCAGCTCCAGACCCGGAAGAACGCGGTTACAGGGCTTGACTATGAGATCATCCCCTTTGATGGAGACAATCCCAGAGATAAGGAAATCGCGGAATATGTGTCAAAGGTGATCACAAGCATAGAGGGCTTTGAGGATATCCAGCTGGATCTGCTGGACGCCATTGGGAAGGGGTTCGCGGTCAGTGAAATCATATGGGGCTATGACAGCAACGGGCATATTACAGTAAATGACATTCGATCCCGGCACCAGAAGCGGTTCTTTTGGGACGGCATAGACGACAGCTTCCGGGTGCGGACCAAGGAATCCCCACAGGGCATGTTACTGCCCGAGAACAAATTCATTGTGCATAAGTACAAGGCCCGAAGCGGGCACACCTCCCGCGCCGGTGTGCTGCGCGTGGTAGCGTGGATGTATCTGTTCAAGAACTATAACATCAAGGACTGGATTAGCTTCGCCGAGATTTATGGCCTGCCGCTCCGGCTGGGCAAATATCAGCCGGGCGCAAGCGAGGCGGAGAAGAAAGCACTGATGCAGGCGCTGCTCCAGTTGGGTGCGGACGCGGCGGGGATCATTCCGGACGGTACGACGATTGATTTTATCACCACAGACAAAAGCAGCTCGACCAATCTGTATGAGCGGCTGGCGCGGTATTGCGATGAGCAGATCAGCAAGGCGATCCTCGGCCAGACACTGACCTCGGACGCGGGCAGCGGATCCTATGCCCAATCCAAAACGCACAACGAGGTCCGGCATGACCTCACCGCCGCCGACTGCAAAAGTCTGTCCGCCACACTCCGCCGCGACCTTATCCGTCCCTTGGTGCTCTTTGAGTTCGCCGAGGAGAAGCGCATCCCGCATTTGCGCTTTGACTTTGAAGAGTCGGAAGACCTTGTGCAGCTGTCGACCATACTGGGCACGCTCATTGAGAAGACGGGACTGGAAGTGCCCATGTCCTACATCTATAAAAAGTTCAGCATCCCGGAGCCGGAGCAGGGCGAAAAAATCGCCGCGCCGCCGCGCAGTGCAGGGGGCGGCATGTTCCCCTTCCGGCGGGAAGCGCCGGAGGAGAGTATCTCACTCAAAGCCGGATCAGCGCCCGCCCCCGGAACACAGGAGCACATTGACCGGCTTGCCGCCGCAGCCGTCAGGAAAGGCGCGGGCGCATTCAGGAACGCAATGGCCCCTGTACTCAAAATAGTTGAGAAAGCGGAAAGTCTGGAGGATCTGCGCGACCTGATGCAAAATGACAAAATGGTCGC
This sequence comes from Oscillospiraceae bacterium, assembly GCA_021201735.1. Classification (GTDB taxonomy): domain Bacteria; phylum Bacillota; class Clostridia; order Oscillospirales; family Oscillospiraceae; genus JAJQEJ01. The sequence continues at coordinate 62,735 of JAJQEJ010000064.1, forward strand.
CGACCTCTACCGGTCGATGGATGTCTCGCAGATTGAGCAGCTCCTGCAGACGGCCATGCTGTACGCTGACCTTGAGGGCCGGGTGATGGACAGTGGATGAGATTGACGCGGTGCTGAGTCGCAAGGATATGACCTTCGAGGAGGCCGTGGACTATTTCAAGGAGCGGGTGCCGGTTTCCCCGGCAAAGTTCAAGGAGCTCTGCGGGAAGTACAAGAGCCTGGCCTTTACCGTGAGCGGGTATACATCGGCGCAGATCCTCAACCGGTTCTATGAGGAGATTCTCGCGGCGCTGGAGGAAGGCAACACCCTCTCAGAGTTCAAGGCTAACATGAACGAGTTTCTTGAATCGGAGGGATATGAGGGCATTACCCCCTTTCAGGCCGACAACATATTCCGCACCAATACGCAGACAGCGTACAACGTAGGCCACTATGAACAGATGACCGACCCGGATGTGCTGCAGTATCGGCCCTACTGGGTGTATCGGGCGGTCGGGGACGAACGGACACGGCTGTCGCACCTCGCGATGGACGGGCGGGTGTTCGCCGCCGATGATCCCATCTGGGACACATGGTTTCCGCCAAACGGGTACCGCTGCCGCTGCACCGTATCCAGCTTGTCGGCCCGACAGGTGGAGGAGCGTGGGCTTACGGTCGAAACCAAAATGCCGCAGGAGGTTATGCCCGACCCGAGCTTTGCAACAAACCCCGCAAAGGACCGCTTTGAGCCGGACATGACAGGCTACCCCGAAGCGCTTGTCAAGGCGTATCAGGACAGGGAAAAAGACAACAAGCCGCCGTGAGCCCGTAAAACGCCGCAGAACAGATTTTCAGGGCAAGGGCGGGTAGTTTCCCGCAATTGCCCTGAGACAGGCGTTATCACGCGTGATAACGGCGTTAGAGGGGCATTCAAACCGCACAGAAGGAAGGAGAACTGCAAACATGGAGGATTTTCTCACGCTCAAGGGCGGCGAGGTGGATGTTTCGGGTGCGCCGGAGATGATCGCCGTGCTGCCGCTGGGCCACGTCGTCAGCCAGAAGGGCGAGTTCAATGTGGATGAGGAGAGTTTCCGGGCGATGAAGGACGCGATTGCCCAGCGCGGCGTGGATCTTGTCATCGACTATGAGCACCAGACGCTCGGCGAGGGGCCAGCGCCTGCCGCAGGCTGGGTGAAAGCGCTTGTGCTGAAGGACGGTCAAATCTGCGCACAGGTGGAATGGACGCCTGCCGCAGCGCAATACCTGAAGAACCGGGAATACCGTTATCTCTCGCCGGTGATCACCGTCCGCAAAACAGACGGCAAGGCGACAGGGCTGCACTCTATCGCCCTTACCAATACACCTGCCATTGAAGGCATGACACCAATCGTCAACTCACAAAAATATGAAGGAGGAGCCAAGATGGATCTCAAGAAACTGGCGCAGCTGTTTGGGCTGCCCGAAGACACTGCCGAGGAGGATATCCTGAAAGCCGTGCAGGCCTGCATGGAGGAGAACAAGGCGTTGAAGGAGAGTCAGGGGGAAGCGCCCCCCGCCGAGGAAAAGAAGGAGGACACCGGCGCAGCCGGGAAAGAGGACACCGTTGCCAACAAGGCGGTCTGTGAGCTGCTCGGCCTCAAAGCCGGGGCCGCAGCGGATACCGTCGCCGCGAAGATCATGGAGCTGAAGGGCGGCACCATTGACGGGATCAACCTTGTGGAGAAGGTCCGGCAGCTGGAACAAAGCGCCGCCGAGAGCAAGGCGGACGTCGCTGTAACGCTGGCCCTGAAATCCGGCAAGATCACCCCGGCGCAAAAGGGGTGGGCGCGTGATTATGCGCTGGATGATCCAAAGGGGTTTGCGGCGTTTTTGGAAAAGGCCCCGCAGGTTGTCCCGCTGGGCGAGATTGCAGCGGAGGAAGAGAAGGCGCTCAAGGGTGACGCACTGGATGCGGAAACCCTGATGGTCTGTAAGCAGATGGGTATCAGCGAGGAAGATATCCGCAAGTATGGAAAGAGGTAAGACAAATGGCAGCATTGACAGAAGCGCGAGACACCAATGAGATTGCGAACGGCGCAAAGTATCTGGCCCTGCCGGTGAAGGGCGGCACCACGATTTATCAGGGTGCGCTGGTTGCGATTGACGCGACCGGCTGCGCGATCCCGGCAAAGAAGGCGGCGAGCCTCATGGCGGCGGGCCGCGCCGAGGAGACGGTGGAAAACACGGGCGGGGACGGAGACGCCACCATCCGGGTGTCCCGTGGCGTGTTTGTGGTTGACAACACAGCCACCGCCGCAAACCAAATCACAGCCGCCCACCTGCTCAAGCCGTGTTATATGGAGGATGACCAGACCGTCACGGCGCTTGCGACCGGATCCTCCGTTGCGGGGCTGGTCGTGCGGGTGGATGAGGATGGCGTGGCCGTCGAGGTCGGGTATGGCCTGACCGCAAGCACATAAGGAGGATACGTACATGATTATCAACAGCAAAACCCTGCAGGGCATCTTTACCGGGTACAATACCCTGTTCAACAAGGTGCTCACCGAAGCGCAGCCGCTCTATACCAGTGTGGCAACGGTGACCACATCCTCGACCGACACCGAAACGTATGCGTGGCTGGGCGATATTCCGGGCATGCGCGAGTGGGTCGGCGACCGCGAGCTCCAGAACCTTTCCGGCAGCGATTACAGCATCAAGAACAAGCCGTTTGAGCTGACGGTCGCGGTGCCCCGCGAAGTTGTGGAGGACGATAAGCTCGGCCTGTATAACACCTCGGTTGAGATGCTGGGGCAGTCGGCGGCGGTGCATCCGGATGAGCTGATCTTTGCGCTGCTGGCCTCCGGGTTTACCGAGAAGTGCTACGACGGCAAACCGTTTTTCGCGGAAGACCACAAGGTGGGCAAGAAAGACGCCTCCAACAAGGGGACGGCGGCGCTGTCGCTTGCGGCGTATATTGCGGCCCGGTCCGCGATGATGTCGCAGGTAAACGGCAAAGGCCGGGCGCTTGCAATCGTTCCCGACCTGCTGGTTGTGCCACCCGCGCTGGAGGCTGCCGCCCGTGACATTCTGGTCGCCGACTATATCAACGGCACGAAGAACACCATGCAGGGCACCGCGAAGCCGCTGGTGGTGCCGCAGCTCGCCGGGCATGATACGGCGTGGTATCTGCTCTCTACCACCCGGCCTGTAAGGCCCCTGATCTTCCAAGAACGGACAAAGCCCAAGTTCGTGAGTCTGACCGCTGAGACGGACGAAAATGTGTTTTACGGCAATAAGCTCGTCTACGGCGTGGACTATCGCGGCAACGCCGGGTATGGCTTCTGGCAGATGGCATATGGCTCGACCGGCACGACGGCGTAATGAGCTACAGCACACGGGAAGAAGTCCGGGAGATGCTCAAAGATGACGCTCTGAACGCGATCATCGGCGACACCTTCATTGAGGATGCGGACGAGCGCGAAGCAAAGGTCGGCCCCATCATTGACGGGGCGATTGAGGACGCGGACGGCGAGATCGACGGTTACCTTGCCAAGCGGTACACGACGCCGATCACGCCGCCGCCGAAGATTATCAACAAGCTCTCAAAGGACATCGCAATCTACAATCTCTATTCCCGCATCGGCATTGATGAGAGCTCCGATGAGAAGAACTATCTCAACCGCTACAACGCGGCGATCAAGTTTCTGACCCTTGTCGCGGAGGGGAAGGTCTCCATCGGGCCTCCGGCTGACGACCAGGCGAGCGCCGCCGCGACCGGGTTCACCGTGAAGTCCAACCCCCGGCTGTTCAGACGGGGGCAGATGAAGGGGATGTAAGCTGTGGCAATGTACAGTATCAGTCTCGAAGGGGACGCGCAGCGGATGCGGCGGAAAATGCAGCGTATTGCCGACCTTGACAAGAAGAAGCTTAATCGCTTACTGGCCGAGGACACCCGTGACGCAACGCTGGAACGGTTTAAAACGGGCAAGGGGCCTGACGGGAAGACATGGAAGACCTCCATCCGGGCATCCAGCGAGGGCGGCAAAACACTGGTGAAGACCGCGCAGCTGCGCAACTCCATACAATCCAGCTCGGACAAGTCCGGCTTTGCGGTTGGGACCAATGTCAAGCACGCCGCGACGCACCAGTTCGGCGAGCCGGGCCGTACCATCCGCGCGAAAAAAGCCAAAAGCCTCCGCTTCCAAACGGGCGGGAACTGGGTCAGTAAAAAGGAAGTCAGGATCAAGATTCCCGCCCGGCCCTATCTGGGCTTTTCAGACGACGATCAGGGAACCATGAAGCACACAATAGAGGACTTTTTGCAAAAAGAGGATTGATACCATTGCTGTACGAACAGAGCAAACGCTATCTGCTGGACAAACTTGTGGCGGCAGGCCTGAAGACCAGACCTTACACGACAGAAAAAGGGCTGGCGAAAAGCATGGAAAGCCATGTGGGGGCGGTGCTGTTTGAGTCGGAGGATTACACGCGAAACGGATCCAAAACTTACTATGTAGATGAAACGGGATCGCGGAAAAAGCGGCGTAAGGTCTTTGACCGAAAGCTGTCCTTCACCGTTACCATCGGCGATTACAACGACGAGGCGGTGGAGACAATCGCGGCGGCATTTATCGCCGGGCTGGACAAGGGCATCTATGTGGACGGTAATTATGTACCAATCGAACTAGACGGTGCCGCGTGGGTTGCCGATGAGGACTCCATCCTCCGCGCGAGGGTGGCGATGCAGATCAAAATCGACTTCCACGGCGGCGTATACAGGGACACAGGCTTTGCAAAGGTATCCGAGCTGGAGGTTGTGTCCGTGGAAAAAGACAATGGAAAGGAGCCTGCAGATGGCGACGAGTAAAAAAACGGAAGAGCAGCCCGATCAGGACACCGCGCCGGTACAGCCGGAGATGGTCGACATCACCGAGCTGTGCAAGCGGCACGGGATCCGTGCGGCGGTGTTTGCCGGGGTCTGTACCGTGCAGGACTGGAAGTCCGGCAAGGCGGTCAGCGAGAAGGAATTTCTGGCGGCAGTCAAGCAGTTCACAGGAACGCCAATGAAAGCGAGGAAAAAAGCAAATGGCACTTAGAGACGTAAATCAAACGGTTACGGACGGCCTGCTGGGGAACGCCACGGCAAAGGGCGACGGCCTGCATGTCAAGATCGGGGTCTCCTCCGTGGTGTCCAGCACCCCCATTGTGGTAACCGGGGACATGACCGCCGCGCGAATCAAGGAGCGGCTGGGCATGTCGCCCCTTGCCGACGCCGTGATGGACGCCGTCCAGTTCGGCGCAAACCGGGTGTACTGCATCCCGGTTGCGGCGACCACAGCCGGATCCGTTGGCTCCGTGACCAAGACGGGCACCGGCGTTGGCAACGTGGTCGCCACCGGCAGCCCGACCAACCGCTTCTCCGTGATCGTCAGATTCACGGCAAAGGGCGAACTAAATTCGGCGGCGTTCACCGTATCCATCAACGGCGGATACAGCTTTTCGGATGAGATCACCGTGCCTGTTACCGGCATGTACAGCATAGCAGGCACAGGGATAGATCTCGTCTTTGGGGAAGTCGGACAGGGCGACCTGTTTGCGATCGACGACACATACACATTCCAGACCACAGCGCCTAACATGACCAACGGCGAAGTGCTGGACGCAATCGCAAAGCTGCGGAATTTTTCGCAGGAGTATGAATTTGTACATGTGGTTGGCGACAGCAGCCTGCCCCTCTGGCAGGCGGTCAGCGAGGCGCAGCTGGAGCTGCAGGACACATACAAGAAGCCCGTGTTCTTCCTGCTGGAGGCGGACTATCCTGAGGACATGGATCTGACCGATTGGGCGATGCAGATGGAGGACGACCGCAGGAAGGTCAAAAATTATAACCTGCAGGTTGTCGCACAGTGGGGGCAGCTGGTCAGACTGGACGGCACGACCCAGCTGGTCAACGTCGCGGGCATCGTGTCCGGCCTGTACGCAAAAGCCGCAGTACAGGAGTCCATTGGCAAAACACGCACCGAGGCGGGCTTCGGCATTTCCCGGTCAAAGCTGCTGGAGCTGCTTCCCGCTAACAGGGACGACACCGTCCTTGAGACGCTGGATGTTGCCGGGTATCTTACGTTTCGGGAATATGACGGGCTGGATGATTTCTATGTGTATCACACAAAAATGATGGGCGCGGACGGCAGCGACTACCGCTACGCAGAAGATGTGCGGGTGCTGAATAAGATTATGCGCGAGGTACGCAAGGAGGCTCTGCTGCTGCTCAGTGACGACATTGATCTGGATGATGTACAGGGTGAGCTGGAGACCAGAGCTAAGTTTATGGCCGCGCCCCTGCAGAAGATGATCAACAGCAAGGAAATCAGCTCCGTACAGATTACCGTCCCGGAAGGGCAGGAAGAGACCTTCCTGCAGGAGGAAACGATGCAGGTCACCGTCCGGTACAAGTCACGGGGCTATATCCGGGAGATTTCGGTTGACCTCGGGCGCTCCCCGGCAACGGAATAAGGGAGGAGCAAGGAATGTCTGTAATTAACGGCAAGAACTATGACTGGTCTGATATTGTCAATGGCAATCTAAAAATGCACAAAAAGGGCGGGGAAAAAATGTACAAAA
>JAJQEJ010000019.1 GCA_021201735.1 Oscillospiraceae bacterium
CCTATTATACCACAAAAACCTCGCCATTGGCGAGGTTTTTTGACAGGCTGAAGCGGAGGCTGTTTCAACATAAAATTGAAACAGCCTCCGCTTGATTATTATGATTAAAACAGGCCGCTGATTTTCCCGGTCTCGTCGATGTCGATCCGCTCGGCGCAGGGCACCTTTGGCAGCCCCGGCATGGTCATGATGTCCCCGGCGAGCGCCACAATGAAGCCCGCGCCTGCGGAAACCTTGAGATTGCGCACAGTAACTTTAAACTCCTGCGGCGCGCCCAATAGCGCCGAGTTATCGGAAAAGCTGTACTGCGTCTTCGCGACACAGACGGGGAGGCCGCCAAAGCCGAGCGCCTCCAACTGCGCCGCCTGCTTCTGCGCGGCGGGGGTCAGCTCGACACCACTGCCGTGATAAATCTTGGTCGCGATGGCATGGAGCTTTTCCGCAATGGAATCGTTCACGTCATAGGCGTAGTCAAACCGGGCGGGCGTCTCACACAGGCGCACCACCTCTTCGGCGAGGGCTGTGCCGCCTTTCCCGCCCTTGCTCCAGACCTCGGAGAGGGCCACATTCACCCCCATCGCCCTGCACTTCTCTTCCACCAGCCGCAGCTCCGCCGCGGTGTCGGTGTGGAATTGGTTGATGGCAACCACGGCGGGCAGGCCGAACACCTTTGTGATATTCTCCACATGCTGCAGGAGGTTTGGAAGCCCCCGCTCCAGCGCCTCCAGATTCTCGTCGTTCAGCGCAGCCTTCGCAGCGCCGCCGTGGTGCTTGAGCGCGCGCACAGACGCGACGATGACAACCGCGGACGGCTGAAGCCCCGCCATGCGGCATTTGATATCGAGGAATTTCTCCGCGCCAAGATCCGCGCCGAAACCGGCCTCGGTGACGCAGTATTCGCCGAGCTTTAGGGCCATGCGCGTGGCAAGCACGGAGTTGCAGCCGTGGGCGATATTGGCGAACGGGCCCCCGTGGATCATGGCGGGGGTACCCTCAAGCGTCTGCACCAAATTAGGCTTGAGCGCCTCCTTCAGGAGCGCCGCCATCGCCCCCTGCGCATTGAGCTCACCCACCGTGACAGGCTGCTCCTCTCTGGTGTAGCCGACGATGATACGCGCAAGGCGGTTTTTGAGATCTGTGATGCTCGTTGCAAGGCACAGCACCGCCATGACCTCGGACGCAACAGTAATATCAAACCCGTCCTCGCGGGGCATGCCATTGACCCGGCCGCCGATGCCGCAGACGATATTGCGCAGCTGCCGGTCGTTCATGTCGACACAGCGCTTCCATGTGATGCGGCGCACATCGATGTTCAGGCTGTTCCCCTGAAAGATGTGGTTGTCGATCATCGCCGCGAGCAGGTTGTTCGCGGCGCCGATGGCGTGGAAGTCACCGGTGAAGTGCAGGTTAATGTCCTCCATGGGTGCCACCTGCGCATAGCCGCCGCCCGCCGCGCCACCCTTCACGCCGAACACCGGCCCGAGGGACGGCTCGCGCAGCGCGACAATGGACTGCTTGCCGATTTTCCGCAGGCCGTCGGAAAGTCCGATGGTGGTGGTGGTCTTGCCCTCCCCTGCCGGGGTGGGGTTGATGGCGGTGACCAGCACCAGCTTGCCGTTTGGTGTGCCGGCCAAGTCGTCGAGCAGGTTGTAGTCCACCTTGGCCTTGTAGTTGCCGTACTGCTCGAGCGCCTCTTCCGGCACACCGGCGGTCTTGGCAATTTCGCGGATATGCTTTAATGTGGTCTCCTGGGCAATTTCAATGTCTGATCTGTATGTCATATCAATTTCTCCCACTCAGTTGTTTGTATCCATATTATCATGACAGCGGGGAAATGCCAACACACAATTCCTACAATTTCATCTATGCTACTTGCCGAGGGGGTTCCCCCTCGGCAAGTAGTACAGGTGCCCACATGAAAACGCGTTAAAAGCAGTGACATCCCGGCACACACTGGCACGGATTGCAGCAGAAGAGGCAAACCTCATTGCTGCTGATCCACTGCGCGTACAGGGTCACATCTTCCGTGAGCACAATCACGTCACCGGGCTGATAGGTGGTCCCGCTGCCGTCCGGCGCGGTATTCCAGCCGCCGAAGATATGATTTTCAAAGTAAATGCCGGTTTCCTGCGGCGACAGAATGACATACTCCGAACCGAATACAAGCCCCACATCGGTGAAGCTCCCCTTGCCGCCGTTTGCGTTGTAGGTGACGGTCAGCAAAATTGGCATCCACTGCGCATAGAGGATGATATCCCCCGTGACTTCAATCACCTGACCCGGAAAATATGATATCCCGCTGCCGTCCGGCGCGGTGTTCCAGCCGCCGAAGGCGTAGCCGGGACGGCTGATCCCCGCCTCCGCCGCCGTGGGGATGGTAAAGAGCGTCCCGTACGGAATGTCCGACACGATATCACTTCCCTCGCCCCCGTTTGCGTCGAAAGTGATGGTAAAGGTGCCGGTGCCCCACTGGGCGTAGAGCGTGAGGTCGCCGGTAATCATGATCTGCTGACCGGGCACATAGGTCGTTCCGCTGCCGTCCGGTGCGGTGTTCCAGCCGCCGAACGAGAAGCCGGGACGGCTGATGCCCGCCTCCTCCGCGCTTAAAATGGTGTACGTCGAGCCATACGGGAGGTCACTGTCGATGTGCTCCCCCGTGCCGCCGTTTGCGTTATAGATGACGCTGAAGATGCCGCCGCCCCACTGGGCGTAGAGCACCAGATTTTCCGTGATGAGGATCTGCTCGCCGGGCGCATAGCTCGTGCCGCTGCCGTCGGGTTCGGTGTTCCAGCCGCCGAACGTAAAGCCGGGGCGGCTGATGCCCGTCTCTTCCACCGATAGAATGGTATATAGATCGCCAAAGGCCAGGCCGCTCTGCGCAAAGCTGCCCGTGCCGCCGTTCGGCTCATAGAAGACCGTAAAGCTGATGATCTCCTGGGTAGATGAATTGATATCATAGTTATTGAGGGGGCTGCTGAGCACACTGGTGGAGGCAAAGCCGATTGTGGGGGGCGTCACCTCGGGGGGGCTCTGCACCCCGTCCGCCGTGTTATTGGCGAAAAATGTATTGTCACCTGTGAGCAGGTTCTCGTATGTGATATCCTCCGTGAAAATTCCGCCGCCCATGCCAAGCGGCGCGGTGTTATCAACGATGTAGCTCGTGCCGAGCACAGAGAGCGTCCCGCCCTCTGTCAGATAGATACCGCCGCCGTTCGTCACGGGGCCAAACGTCGTGTCCCCGATGTTTACCATGCCGCCGTTGCCGCTCAGTGTAATATTTTCAAGCATAGCGCTGCCGGTTGCTGTAATATAGATGCCGCCGCCGTTGCCATTGGTGGTATTCCCTGTGATATCACCGCCGGTCATGGTAAAGCTGCCGTTCAGGTAAACATATACGCCGCCGGCTATTGCCCCAGACGTGTTGCCTGAAATGGAGCCCGCACTCATGGTTGCCGTGGCGCTGTTACCGAGATAGAGTCCGCCGCCGTTCGTTGCGGCTGTGTTTGCCTGAATGAGTCCGCCATGCATGACGAAGGTGGCGGATACAAACAAATAAACCCCGCCGCCGCCTGACGTGACGGTAGTATTGTTCTGGATGGTTCCTGCTTCCATCGTAAATGTGGTGCCGGTAGCGACATACACACCGCCGCCAAAGCCCCCCGCGCTGTTGCCGGTAATATCGCCGCCCAGCACCATGAGTATATTGGTCTGTCCCGTGGCGGGATTGGTGGTATAGACACCGCCGCCGTTGGTAACTGCCACGTTATTTAGGATGCTGCCGCTCATCATAGTAAAGGACGCGCTCCCGCCGACGTAAACACCCCCGCCATTCGTTGCGGCATGGTTTTCCTCCACGATGCACGAGGCCATGGTGGCGGTAGCGCTGGAAGAGAGGAAAATGCCGCCGCCGCCGTTTACGGTTGCGTTGTTGCTTTGTATGAGGCCGCCGGTAATGGTGAGCAGCGCGCCTGTATTGACATAAATACCGCCGCCATAGGTTGAGCTGTTGTTGAACTGCACCGTCCCGCCGGTCATCTCCATGGTGCCGCTGACGAGCACGCCGCCGCCGGTCGTGGCAAGTCCATGCTGCAAAATCGCTCCGTCGTTCAGTATCAGCGTACCTGGCGCCTGCACATTGATACAGCCGCCGATGTCCATGCCGTCAAGTGTAATGTCCTGCAACGTCAGCGTGCCGCTTACGCCAAACAGTCGCTGACCGGATATCGTCTGTGATAGGACAACTTGATGATCCGCACTGGAGAGGAGGGTTATGATATACCCTGCCGGAACGGTGACCAAGGTGGTAAAGGCGATGTCTCCTTCGATTTCAATGGTCTCCGCCACGCCTGCGCCCACCGCGTTAATCGCGGCCTGCAATTGGGCGCTGGTGCTGCCCGACGGCAGCACAATCCGTGCGATCCCCGGCGTGCCTTCTCTGCTAATTGCAGCCATACTGATAGCCGCCTCCTTTTTAGAATTTGCGCAAGGATGCTGCTTCAATTTATGTCGGCGGCGGTGCTCCCGTGCGAAAAAAAGCCGGAACCGCGGCATTTTCCTTCTGCCGCGGTCCCGGTAAATCATTTTTTATAGCAGTTCATGCTTTGGCAGTGTTATGGTGAAGCACGTACCCAGCGCGGCGTTGCTTTCCAGCGCAATGGTCCCACCGTGGCTGTCCACCACATGCTTAACGATGGCGAGCCCAAGGCCGGAGCCGCCCGCTTGCTTGCTCCTGCCGGAATCCACGCGGTAAAACCGCTCGAACACGCGGCGCTGGTGCTCCGGCGCAATGGGCTCGCCGTCGTTTCTGACCATAAACACCACATTGTCGCCCTCCTCCCGGAGCTCTACGTCAACCTGCCCTTCCGGGCGGTTATACTTCACGGCGTTTACGAGCAGGTTGCTGACCAGATCACGCAGGTTTTTTCGGTTCCCCACAAGTACGACGGGCGCAAGTGCCCGGTGCATCGTCAGCCCGCTCTGCTCCGCTATGGGCGCGACCTCATCACAGCACTCCTCGACAAGGGCGGTGAAATCCACCGCTTCCTCCGTCCCGGTCGGTTCCCCGCTCTCCATGCGGCTGATGAGGATAATGTCGCTCACGAGCTCCGACATGCGCTCGGTCTCCATGCCGATGCGCCGCACAAGCTCGCTGCGCTGGCTCTCCTCCAGGTCAATGCCGGAGCAGAGCAGCTCGGCGCTCCCCTTGATGGAGGTGATGGGCGTTTTCAACTCATGGCTGGCGTTGGAGAAGAAATCCCGCCGCATCTTAACCGCGTTGCGCCGCTCGGTGGCGTCGGTCATTGTGATGATCATCCCGCCTGCGCTGTCGTACCGCCCGCTCACCGCTGCAAACTCTGTCTCGATCACCTTACCGCTCACGAGGAGGTCGACCGAGGTTTTCTCCCCCGCCCGCTCCACGACCCGGTCCATGGCGTCAAGCAGCTGCATATTTCGTGTGCAGTAGATCAGATGGCGTCCGGTCACGCCCTTGTCACAGCCGAGATATGCGCACGCGCTCTGGTTGATCATGAGGACTTTTTGGCTGCCGTCCAGAAGGATGAATCCCTCTTTGACGCTGTCGAGAATGAGGCCGGTCTTGTCCTGTTCATCCTCCACGCGCGCGATATGCTCACCGATATCGGCGCTCATTGTATTGATCTTTCCCGCAAGCTCCTGCAATTCCTCGTACTGATACTCCTCCGGCTTGAGTGTGACCCTGCCGTCCTCCGCCTGCTCCAGACTGCGATTGAACGCCTGCAGGGGACTGGTCACGCCGCGCATCCACACGCCGGTCAGCAGCACCGCAACCACAAGGGCAACCGCGGCGGCAAAAATCACCCCCGGCAGGGCTGCGCGCAGACCGGCCGGTATGCTGCCGTATGCCCGCGCCATGTGTGCCCCGTACATCACAGCGCAGAGCGCGGCACAGATCGCGAGCGCAAGCACCAGCAGCACGACTACCCTGCCAAAAATCGCCCGTCTCAATACGCGCCCCCGCCGTCAAAACGGTAGCCGACCCCGCGTACCGTCTTGATATAGCGGCTTTGCTCCGCGCTGTCACCCAGCTTCTGGCGCAGGGTGCCAATGTGGATATCAAGCGTCCGCGTCTCCCCGCAAAATTCGCTCCCCCAGACCTGACGGAGCAGCTCCGTGCGGGAGATCACCCGGTCGCGGTTTTCCATCAGAATCTTGAGCAGCTCATATTCCTTCGGCGTGAGGGAAACCGGCACGCCGTCCAAAAACACCTCATGCCTGCCGGAATGCAGACACAGGCCGCCGCTTTCGAGCGCCTCCTGCGCGGAGGTGTTCTCTGTGCGGCGCAACTGCGCGCGCACCCGCGCGCACAGCTCCAGCACACTGAATGGTTTCGTCACATAATCGTCCGCACCGGCATCGAGACCGATAATCTTATCCACCTCGGTACTCTTCGCCGTGAGCAGAATGACGGGCAACTGCGCGGTGCGCGGGTCCTGCCGTAGCCGCGCGACGGCTTCAAACCCGTCCATCCCGTCCATCATGACGTCGAAAATGACAAGTCCGGGCGGCTCACGCCGGATCTCCTCCAACGCGGAGACGGCGTCCGGAAAGCCCACGGGGGTGTATCCGTGGCTTTTGAGGGCAACTTCCAGCAGGCGGCGGATGCTCTCGTCATCTTCCGCAATGACTATTTTCCGGCCCATACCCACGCTCCCTTTCCCGTAACGTCAGAGTATCTTCTCATTTTTGTGGATGCCGGTCAGGTAAAACTCCACCCACTCGCAGATGTTCTCCGCGTGGTCGCCGACGCGCTCCAGATATTTGATGACCATCAGGTAGTCGATTGCCTCCTCCATCTGTCCCGGCTCGTTCCCCATGCGTGTGGCGAGCATCTCGCGTATTTTGACAAAATATCCGTCCACCACGTCGTCCACCAGGCAGGTTTCCGCCGCGAGCTCCAGATCCTCGTTTACATATGCCTTGATCGCGTTGGACGCCATGCCACAGGCCGCCTTCGCCATATCCATGATATTTTTCTCCAGTTCCGGCGGCGCGGCGCGCTCGATGTGCAGGCTGATCTCCGAGATGTCGGCGGCGTGGTCGCCGATGCGTTCAATGTCGGTGATCATCTTGATGGCGGTGCTGATGACCCGCAGGTCCCGCGCGACCGGCTGCTGCCGGAGCAGCAGGTGCAGACACTGCTGCTCAATGCTCCGCTCCTCCTCATCAATCAGATTGTCGCCCTTAATCACTTCATGCGCCAGCTCCCTGTCGCGGGTGAACAGCGCCTGCATCGCCCTGTCAATCGCGTCGGTCACCTGCGCGCCCATGCGGACGAGCGATTCCGAGAGTTCCTCCAGCTCCATGTCAAAATTCTTTCTGTTGTTCATTCATATCCTCCCTTCGCATCGTTACATTCTGTACTAACCAAATCGTCCGGTGATATAGTCCTCCGTCCGCTTATCCTTCGGCATGGAGAACACATCGCCTGTCTCCCCCATCTCCACGAGCTCTCCCACCAGAAAAAAGGCCGTTTTGTCGGAAATGCGGGCCGCCTGCTGCATGTTGTGCGTCACGATCACGACGGTATAATCGTGCTTGAGCTCACTCATCAACTCCTCAATTTTCATTGTGCTCGCCGGGTCGAGCGCGGAGGTCGGCTCATCCATCAATAGCACGTCGGGCGAGACGCTCAGCGCCCGCGCAATGCAGAGCCGCTGCTGCTGTCCGCCGGAGAGCCCGAGCGCGCTTTTTTTGAGCCGGTCCTTTACCTCTTCCCACAGCGCCGCCCCGCGCAGCGCGCGCTCCACAATCTCATTGAGCTCGTTCTTCTTGTGGCTGCCGTGCAGCCTCGGCCCATACGCGATATTGTCATAAATGCTCATCGGGAACGGGTTTGGCTTCTGGAACACCATCCCCACGTTTTTTCGTAGCAACGTCACGTCCACGTCGCTTGCAAAGATATTGTGGTCGTGGTACTTGACCTCGCCGTTGACCTTTACGCCATGCACCGTATCATTCATACGGTTGAGTGTCTTTAAAAATGTGCTCTTTCCGCAGCCGGATGGACCGATGAGCGCTGTGATCTCCCGCTCGGAGATGTTCATGTCGATCCCCTTGAGGGCCTGGAACGTGCCGTAATACAGTTGCAAATCCTTTGCCGTGATAATATCCATGCGACTCACCTATGTCCTTTTCAGCCTTCTTCTTGCAAACTTCGCCGCAAAGTTTATGAGCAATACTATTATAACAAGAATTGCGGCAATTGCAAAGCCCACATCAAATTTCCCCTGCTCATACACATACACGTAGAGCGCTACGCTCAGGCTCCCGCCGCTGGTACCGAGCGCCTGCACGTAATTCGTCACGAGCGCGTAGCCTGTACCGGCTGTAAAAATCAGTGCGGCGCTCTCCCCCACCACACGCCCGACGGCGAGGATGGCGCCGCCGATAATTCCGTCCAGACTGCTCGGCAGGATGATGGTGCGGATCATATGCCACTTGGTCGCGCCCAGCCCCAGCGCCCCCTCGCGGTACGCCAGCGGCACCGTGCGCAGCGCCTCCTGCGTGGTGCGCACCACAATGGGCAGCACCATGATCACAAGGGTGAGGGAACCGGCCAGAATGCTGTTGCCCAAACCAAGCTTCTGCCGAAAGAGCAGATACCCGAACAGGCCATATATGATGGATGGGATTCCTGTCAGCGTCTCCGTTGCAAACTCAATAATCCGGACAAACGCCCTGTTTTGAGCGTATTCATTTAGGTAGACCGCCGCCCCGATGCCGAGCGGCAGGGCGATAATCAGGGTGGTAAAAATGATATAGAGCGTGTTAATGATATTCGGTAAAATTCCGATGGTCTCGTTGAGTACACTGCGGGCGGTGGTCAGAAACTCCCAGGAAATGTGCCCGAGTCCCCTGTAGAAGATATAGGCGATGACAAAGACAATCAGCGCCACCGTGACGCCCGCGCAGAGATAGGTAAGCCCCCGCATGACGCCGCTGTAGGCCCGGCGCTTGCCGGACAGCCCTTTCGTAATATCCTGTTTCATTTCTTATCCCCCCGCTTCAGGAAGACATTTAGGATGATGTTGATGATGATAATAAACACAAACAGCACCAGCGCAATGCTAAAGAGCGCCTCCCGCTGCAGTCCGGAGGCATAGGACATCTCCTTGGAAACCGCCGTCGTGAGGAATGTGACGCTCGTGAGCAGGCTCGGCATATTCGCCACATTGCCCGCCACCATCATCACCGCCATCGCCTCGCCGATTGCCCTGCCGATCCCCAGCACGATACCCGCCGTAATCCCGCTTTTCGCCGCCGGAACGCTCACCTTGAATACCGTCTCCATCTTCGTCGCGCCGAGTGCGAGGCTCGCGTCCTCATACTCCTCGGGCACCGACAGGAGCGCGGTGCGGCTGATGCTGATGATGTTTGGCAGGATCATAACGGCAAGCACGATGATCGCCGCGAGCAGGGTGGTGCCGCTTTTGAGGTCAAAGGCCTTCATAATCCCCGGCACGAGAATCATCATGCCAATGAGACCATAGACCACGGACGGTATCCCCGCGAGCAGCTCCACCGCCGTGTTGACAAGCCCGCCCAGCTTGGAATTTGCGATTTTCGCCAGATACACCGCCGTCATGATGCCAATTGGCACGCCGATGATACACGCGCCGAGGGTACCGTAGACGGAGGTCAGGATAAACGGCAAAATCCCGTACATCGGGTCGGAGCCGGTACTGCGCCAGACCTGTCCGAACAGGAAGTCCACAAGGCCAATCTCCCGGATGGCCGGAACACCGCTGACCACCATGTAGATGCTGATCGCCAGCACCGCGATAATGGTAATCAATCCGCAGATAAAAAAGATGGCGTTAATGACTTTTTCAATTCTTTTTCGTAATTTCATAGACGCTCCTCTGCCCGTAAAGCAATTTTGGCTATAGGGATTCCCATCGGCAAATCCCTATAGCCAAGTCATGGAAACGATGATTAGGGCTGTACCGCACCCGCCGCTTCAATCACCTCTTTTGCCTCGGGGCTGAGGGCAAAATCAATGAATGCCTGCGCCGCTTCGGAGAGGGGCGCGCTAGCGTTTGTCACGATGACGAACGGGCGCTGGATTGCATAGGTTCCGTCCAACACGGTCTCCTCCGTACAGGGAATGCCACCCACCGTGACGCTCTTGACTGTGTCGCCGACAGAGGACAGCGACGCATAGCCGATGGCGTACTCATTGGTGGAAACCGAGCTGATGACAGCGCCGGTGGAGGTCATCTCCTGATCATACTTGCACTCCTCGGCCACGCCGACAATGCTCTCAAACCCGTCGCGCGTACCGGACCCGGCCTCGCGCCCGATCAGTGTGACGGGCATATCGCTGCCGCCCACTTCGCTCCAGTTGGTGATTTCACCCTTGAAAAGACCCGCAATCTGCTCCACGGTGAGATCTTCCACGGGGTTTGCTGTGTTGACGATCATCGCGATGCCGTCAAGCGCAACCACCGATGCGGTGAGGCCGGTCTCTGTATCCTTGAGTTCTCTGCTGCTCAGGCCGATGTCCGCTGTCCCGTCCGTTGCGGCTGTGATACCGGCGCTCGAGCCGGTGGCATCATACGTAATGGTTACACCCGGATTGCTCGCCTCGAATACTTCCTTCAGCGCGGAAATAACGCTTTCCATTGAGGTAGAGCCGTTTGTTGAGATGGTGCCGCTGAGCGTGCTTGTCTGTTCCGAAGGGGTTGTCTCTGTTGTCCCGGCCTCTGTTGTTGCCGGTTCTGTTGTCCCAGCGCAGCCGGCAAAGAGCGTTACCGTAAGCGCTGCTGCGGCGGTCAGGCCAATGGCCCGTCCAAATCTTTTCATCGTTTTATTCTCTCCCTTACATAATGATTGGACTTCGGATTTATTGTAAGCAGAAACACATTTTTCAACTACCACCTCCCATTCAAATTTATGTATGGTTTTTGTAAAGTCAGTCGTGCGATTGACATATTTTTATCAGGTATGTTAAAAAAATGACTTTTATTGACAGACCCCCTTCCCGTAAATATAATGTGAACAGATTGAAATTGGAGGTAGAATACATTGGTAGATTTACATGGCATGAGCGCCCTTGTGACGGGCGGTGCAAGCGGGCTGGGGCTCGCCATTGCAAAGGAATTTGTCGCTTGCGGCGCAAACGTCGTCATAGCCGACTATAACCCCAAGGTGACGGAGATCGCAGCGGAAATCGGCGCAATCGGCCTTATCACAAACGTGACGAAGGAAGCGGATCTCGAGCACGCGGTGAACACCGTGGTCGAAAAATTCGGCTCCATTGAAATCGGCGTCGCGTCCGCCGGTATCGGCGGCAAGAATTTTGACCTGATGAGCGAAACGCTGGAAAACTGGAATATGGTCAACGGCATCGACTACACCGGCGTAATGCTGACGGATAAATACGTCATCAAGCAGCTGCTCGCGCAGGGCAAGGGCGGCAGTATGATCAACATCGCGTCCATGTTCGGTCTCGTCGGCCTGGGCAGCAACATCGCCTATTCCGGCTCCAAGGCGGGGGTTGTCAACCTCTCCCGCGCGGTCGGTACCGCTTACGCCGGACAGGGCATCCGCGTCAACGCCATCTGCCCCGGCGTCATCAAGACCCCCCTCATCACTGAGGAGAACAGGGAGCTCTACAAAGACCTCCACCCCGCGCAGCGCCTCGGCGAGCCGGAAGAGGTCGCAAAACTCGTCGCCTTCCTCTGCTCGGACGATGCGCCCTTCATCAACGGCGCGGCCATCAGCATTGACGGCGGGTATACCGCAGTTTAAGGACGACAAGCGAAAGGGGCTGGAACCTGAAACGGTGATCCAGCCCCTTTCGCTTGTCCTTTTCGCTCTTTTTCGGTTTGCAAATTGTGCGATCCTGTGCTACAATACAGACGTTTGTGGTGGATGGGTTTTATGCCCTATTCTTCTTACCGAAGGGGGGAGCCCCCCCAAAGGGAAAAGAGGCATACAATGAATCTTTGTTTGACCAAAATTTCACAAAACATGGCCCGCATCCTGTTTGTCCTGACCATGCTCCTGTGTGCTGCGGCCCTGCTGCTGGGCGTTACGCAGGGACAGCCTTTTCTGGAGGCATTTGGTCTTGCCATCCTGGCGCTGGTCGTCCTGCGCCTCATTTGGCGGCCCATTGTGCGGTGGCTGGCCAAACCCGGCGTCGTCAAGAGCTGGCTGATTCTGACGGCGCTGTGTTTTGTGGTCAAAATGATCTGGGTATTGGCGGTGCAGGTTCCCATAGAGGGAGATTACTCCGTATTCTGGAGCTATGCAAACGCGTTAGCTACTGGAGACGTGATCTACGAAGGGCGCTATATCGCTCTCTTCCCGCATATTTTTGGCTATTCCAGCTTTTTAAGCTGGTTTATAAGGCTCTTTGGCTCCGGCCCCTTTGTGGCGCAAATCGTCAATGTAGGGCTCACCATCTGCTCGGGCAGTATCCTGTTTCGCCTGTGCTATAGCTGGCGGAATCTGCAATCGGCCATCTCCGTCTATTTGCTCTGGATCACCTGCCCCTCGCAGACCATATACAACAGTCTGGTGCTCTCCGAGCCGCTCTATACCGCGCTGATGCTGGCATTTTTGCTGCTCATGACAGAGGTATCCCTGCACATGCATCAGGCAAAGCGGCCCGTCGTGCTCTGCGTCGTTGCCGGTGTCGTCGGCGGGCTGCTGCTGCGCTGGATCGACGGCACCCGCCCCATCGCCGCCATCTGGATCATCGCGCTGCTCATCTGGATTTTCTGCCTCAATCCGCACACCATAACCGCCCTGCGCACATGGCGCAGGTGGCTTCCTTTTCTCGTGCTGCTCGTCGGGGTATATCAGCTGACCGGCCCCATATGGAACGCGCAAATAACAAAGGCAATCGGGGAGGAACCGGCCAATACGCCCGGCTACAATATGCTCGTCGGGTTCAATCAGGATTCCGCTGGCCGCTGGAATCAAGAGGACAGTGACCGCCTCATGTTCTACAGTAACCAACCGGGGGCTACCGCTTCCTGGGCGCAGGAGCAAATTCTGGCGGACGCGAAGGCGCGCGCCACCACCGATGATATGAACTATCCCCACCTGTTTCGGGAGAAGCTGCGCGTCTTTTTGGGGAGCGACAACAGCAGCGTGATCTATTCCTCCGCTGTACTGGCACATACAAAACTGTTTTCCTACGCGTGCAACGCCTTTTATTATATGAGCATACTGCTCGCCATAGCGGGCGTCATTCAGTTATGGCGAAAGAAGGAGTCTTCCACATACCTGTTGCCTCTGCTCTATACGGTGGGGCTGACCATCGCGCAAATGCTCGTGGAGGTCGCGGGGCGCTATCACTATTCGATGATCCCCATGCTCCTGCTCATCGGGCAGGCCGCCCTGTGTGAACCAATCAAAAAAGCAAAATAGCTTAGCCTTTTTCCCATAGACTCCAAGTCAATCCAGCAAAAAAGGAATTGCAAAGAGTGCAGCCAGGCCAAGCAGGATAAGGGCAAGTACCAATATAACCTGCCGCGATGACATAAGTTTTAATTCCTTGATATCCTGCATCACCTGCAAGCGATAAAAAGCACCTCGCCTGTTATCCTGACATTTCAAATAGATA
This sequence comes from Oscillospiraceae bacterium, assembly GCA_021201735.1. Lineage (GTDB taxonomy): Bacteria > Bacillota > Clostridia > Oscillospirales > Oscillospiraceae > JAJQEJ01. The sequence continues at coordinate 13,619 of JAJQEJ010000019.1, forward strand.
ATGTCAACATGTGTTCCTACAAGGCCCTTTGCCTTTTCTCCGCAGGGTTTTGCTACCTCAACAGCCTGCCCGGCCTCCATATCATAAAATTCAAACACAATCTCAAAGGTGTCTCGGGTGTCGTTGCGGGCACGGCCCGGTACTAACTTGAAATCTTTCAGTAGTGCTGACACGGCAACCCCATTTTCACGATACTGCTTCTGCATCCGTTTATGGTGTAGCTCACTCCAGATAAACGCAACAACCAGTGCGATGGCAAAACAGACTCCCATGCCACATAGAAGATAAATAACAAACGTACCAGAATCCATTCAAACTACCTCTCAGCATTTTACACGACCGCCTTGTTTGCACGTCAACAAGGCGGAAAAATATCGATACCCTCAACGTCCGGAGCCAGCCGGACGTTGAGGGTATCGTTTTCATTGTCCCGGGTTTCCGCAAATCATCTCATTCAGCGCTCTTGTTCTCTTTCGGGAACACAATCCCGGCCACGCGCACGTTGACGCACTCCACCGTCAGGCCCGTGGTATTCTCCACGGCGGAATACACCATCTCCTGCACCTTGCGGGCGACGTCCTGAATAATAAAGCCGTAATGGATAAGAACGGCAAGCTCCACGCGGATGCTGTTCTCCTCCACATAGATATGGACACCCTTGCGCAGCGCCTTTTTGCCGCCGAGCAGCTCCACCAGCTCCGTACCGAGATTGGCCGCCATCGCCGCGACGCCCTCCACCTCATCGGCGGCGGCGGCGGCAATGGATGCCAGCACCGATTCCGAGATGTGTACATTGCCAAGTTCATCGGGACGAGTGACGTACTCTTTCCCTTCCGCCATGCTCCTCACACTCCTTCCGAGATACCACTATTGTATCACAAAGGAGGAAAAATACAACTTCTTTTTCACCGGTAGACGCGGTCGCTTTAGAGTGACTGCGTAAATTCCACAATCCGATGGAGCATCGCCGCCACCTCAGATCGGGTGGCGCTCGCCCCCGGCGCAATCGCATCACCGCCGACGCCGCGCATCACATCAAGCTTATACAGCGTTTGTACCGCGTTTTTTGCATAATCTGCGATATCCGCTTCATCGGAAAAGTAGCAGTATTCCTGTGTCAGCACATAATCCAGTTGCAGGGTACCGATATACCGCACGAGCATGACGGCCAGATCCTGCCGGGAAACCGCCTGATCGGGCGCAAAGCGTCCACCCCCCACCCCGGTGACAATCCCTTCCTGCGCCGCCCACCGTACCGCGTCGCGATACCAGTCCGCGGTCAGGTCGGTAAAGGGCGTTTCCGCGCCGTCCACCTCCGGTGCACCCGCGAGACGGTAGAGCACCGTCACCGCCATACCGCGGGACATGGCGGTTGCCGGCGCAAAGGTGGTATCCGATACGCCCAGAAACAGCGCGTTTGCGTAGACAAAGGACACATCTTCATAATACCACGCCTCTACCGAAACATCGGTAAACGGCAACGCCTGCGCGCTCTGCTCCGCCTGTGACGTCTCCGCCGCGGTTTCGGCGGCGGTGCTGCCCGTGGTTGTTTCTTCTGTTGTAGCGTCCGTGGTTGTACTGCTGCTTGAGCTGGAGCTGCTTGAGCTGGAGCCGCCGGAGCTGCTGGAACCGCCGGAGCCGCCGGAACTGGCGGCTTTCGTGGCGATCCAACTTGCGTAAAGCGATACATCGCCCGTGACGGCGGTGCTCTCCGTAAACTGGATTCCTACATCGGTATACCAGCCGCCAAAGGTATAACCCGTTCTGGTCGGCGCGGCCGGGAGCGAAATGGTGCTCCCTGTGCGCACCGAAGTCACCGTCTGATACACGGCAGCTTCACTGTAGAATGTAACGGTATAGCAAGGGGTGGTATCCACCACGTGGAGCGTCACATTGCAGGGTTCTCCCAAGTCAAACACAATGCAAACCGCATGGTCTCCGTCCGTCAGATCCTGGAGCGTGGATTGCGGCAAAATGAGGTGTGCTTCCTCCGCGGCGGTGTCCGCTGTCACCTCGTATTGTTCCGCCGTCAGCGTTGCCTCATCAAGCAGCACGCCGGTCACGCTGTTCCCGTTCAAGGTCAGGGAAATATCAACCTCGGTCTGGGTATACCTGTCAAATGTCACCTCACCATCCGCCAATGATTGGTTGGGCGCAGGTGCATACTCCGCTTCCAGAAGCTTGACAAACGCCTCAATATTGACAACGCCATAGCCATACGAGGTGTCATAACCGTCACCGGCGCTGTCGTCCATCGCGCTCCTGCTGAGCATATCCTCCATATCTTCCCGCGTGAGCGCCGGGTTATATTCCAGCGCGAGGGCTGCCATACCCGTCACCACAGGCGCCGCGTAGGAGGTGCCGTTTTGTCCATACCGGTACAACGCGCCGGAGGTATACCCGAGGCTGCTGACCCCTTGCCCCGGTGCCGTCACAAACACCGAGTCATTTTTCTGCGAGGTGCCGGCGACAGTCAGGTTCTGATCCACGGAGCCTACGCCGATCACCTCGTCATAGGCCGCCGGGTACATTAAAGTCGTACCTCCGCCATTTCCAACCGCGGCAACCATAATGATCCCGGCCGCATCCGCTTGTTGAATGACTTCCTCAAACAGCTCGGACTCCCCATCGGTACCCAGGCTCATATTCAGAACATCGCACCCATCCGCGATCGCGGCCTCAATTGCTTTCAGCACCACATCAAGCGTGGTGTCGCTGGTGGAAAACGTCCGATACGCGTTGATCTGCGCCTTTGACGCAATCCCCGCCATGCCCACACCATTTCCTGTCTGCGCCGCGACAATACCGGCTGCAAAAGTGCCGTGGCCGGTTGTATCCGTACTGTAGGGATTGCCGTCCTCTACAAAATCCTTGCCGTCGATGCGGTCGGCGTCCAAATCCTCATGCGCGGCATAGATTCCGGAATCAATAAACCCCACCGTGACTCCGTCACCGGTCAAGCCGATGTCAAAGGCGTAGTCCGCATCAATCGCTTGCAGATTCCACTGGTAATCAGTGTATAACGGATCGTTTGGCGCATCATACAGCGTGACGATATAATTTGGTTCTATGTACTCGACATATTCCTCCGGAATCGCCTGCGCCTGCTCCAGATCGGACACTGTCAGAAAGCGTGAATTCGATCCGTCGTCCAACGCGCGGGCAACCGGCGCGTCCTCCGTCAACTTCACGATATACCCGTCAAACGCAGCGGTCTCTTCCTCCGGCTCCGCCGCCGCGGCCAGCGGGGAAAAGAGTCCGACAACAAGCGTTAGAGACAGCATCAAAGGAATTCCTTTCATAAAAACCCCCACAGTCACTTAAAATTTGACATAAGTATACCATGGGGCAGGGGGAAAAACCAGCTTTTTCTATTGGCCAATGAAATATTTTCCGTTCCCCGGCGGTGTCCCTCGGCAAAGCGGCGCAGCCTAAAAAACCTCGCCCGTAGCGAGGTTTTTTAGGCTGCGGTTTTATTCCGCTTCGATAATTTTCACCTGATTTGCCGCAAACCCGGTCTCCTCGGTGACGATCTCCGTAATCCGCGCGACATCCGCGTCGTTGAGCCCGCTCCCGCTCGCCGCAACGACGACGGAGACGCTGTTGTCCCCGATAAACGCGACGCATTCCGCATAGCCCTTGGCCGTAACCAGGTTTTCAATCTGCGCCTCAGAGACGGTATAGCTCGCGATGGTCTGAATGGCGGTGTTGGTGTCCTGCACGGTCTGTGTGCTGACGTCCTCCCCCTCGGTGGACTGCTGGAGAATGCTCAGCGCGGACGAGCGCGCCTGCTGGCGGTTGAGGCGGGCGGTTGCAAAGTAGTCGCTCTGGCTCGCCGTGAGCACGGTGCTCCCGCTCTCGTCGGCGATGGCCTCATCCGCGGCATCCACATCACCTTCCAGCATTGTTTTCTCCGCACCGGTCTCTTCCGGGCTCGTCAGGAGCGGGTCGGTGGTGGCGCTGACGAGGGTGGACTGCCCCAAGGTTTTGCCCACGTCAGAGGTGTTGTTCTCCTCCTGATACGACCAGTTCAGGTACACCGCCACGCACACAAAGAGCACAATGGCGACCACAACGGCGTTGCGCTTCCAGATTTTCATATGATATTCTCCTCCTACTGAATATAAATTTCTTCACTGATTGCCTTTACAGATGGAAATGCGGTCTGCGCCCAGCCCCGTCAGCGCGGAAACCGCCTCGGTCAGTTTCAGGCACACGGCGGGGTTCTCCCCGCCGGGGCAGATGACCACCGCGCCGAGAAACTGCGGGGCAATCTCCTGCACCGCCACCGCCTCCTGCGTGCTGGAGCCTTTGGAGATCGTCACGGTGCTGGTCTCCCGCTCGTACTCGTTGTCCTTTTGCTGCACATTGCTGTCCTGCGCCAGCACCGTGCGGCTGCCGCTCTGGAGCGTCAGGAGGACGCGTGTCTCGCCCGCGCCTTCGATTTTGGAGAGGGCCTCCGAGAGCTTTTGCTCCATATCATCTACGTCAAAGGATATGCTCTCGCCAACGGCGGCAGTACTTTTTTCCGCCGCCTGTTTTTCCCCGGATGGCAGCGCGAGCAGGACAATGCCAACTAAGATAATAAGGAGGACAAACTTGTACTTTCCCAGCTTGACGGCAATCGTCTTCCCCCACGCCGCCGCCTGTTCATTCACCTTCATGACCCGTCACCGTCCCCGCCATAATATTGCCGCTCGGCAGGGATGCCGAAATCGGCTGTAATCTGTGCCGTAAGCGCCGCGCGCTCCTCCCCGGTCAAGCTCCCGTGAATCTCCACACTGTACGGAAGCGGATAGCCCTCCTCCCCGTCTTCTGTCTCTACCGCGGCGGTGCATGTGATGCCCAATTCCGCCGCCTTGTCCACAATATATGCACCCGATTGCTCGGCTATGATACCTTTCATCAGCACAGAATTTTCCTCCTCCAGCCCGTCGCCGTAATCCGACATGGTTGCCCGGTAATCCTCCATCGCCCGCGCGAGCTCCCCCTCGTCCATGCTCACAAACGGCTGCAGGATAGCGAGCAATAAAACCAGTCCGCCCGTAAGCTTTGCGATCTTCCGTATGGTCCCGTTGGGGATCAGCTGCTCCGCGATCGCCACGATCATCGCCGCGCACAGCACCCCAATGAGCCACGTTTTAATGAATGTCATCATCCTCCGCTCACCGCCGTAACCGCCGTGACAAGGGAAATCAGCAGCACAAACGCGCATGCGCCCGCCATCCCCAGCACCAGCCCGAACACCCCGCCGATCTGGTCGATCAGCTTGGAGACGACCCCGTCGGAAACGGTGGCCGAGAGCGTGCCGAACAGTTTATACACCAGATAGTGAATGCCCAGCGAGAGAAAGGGCGCAAGGCAGATACAGAGGATCACGATCATCCCGAACACCCCCACCGTATTTTTGAGCAGGCCCACGCCCACAAGCACACTCTCCGCCGCGTCGGAGAGAATGCCGCCCACGACCGGTATCATGCCCGACACAGTAAGCTTCGCCGCCTTCACCGCCGTGGCATCCACCGTCCCCGCGACCGCCCCGCTGATGGTGAGATAGCCGACGTAGACAACCAGAATCCCCGCAAGGACGGTATTCACCACCCACTTGATGAGCGTCCCGATGCGTTTTAGCCCCTCATTGCCCACCGCCGCAAAGGCGACGCAGGCGGCGATATAGGCGTAGACCAGCGGCAGCAGTAGGCGGTTGATCACGGTGATGAGCACATCGGAAAAGAGCATCGTGCAAAACTGCCGCGCCACCGCCGCACCCGGCGCGCCGCTCGCGGCGGCCGCCGCCGTCACCGCCGGAATCAGGACTTTCGAAAAATTGTCCATGTCGGCAATCGCCTGCCGTCCCAGCCCGATCAGGGAGTGGACGTCGGTCACCGCAATGGCGGTCACAGCGAGCACGCCGACGAGCTTCACCACGTCCACGCTGGCCCCCTCCGCACCGGTGCCGCTGTACATGCCGCTCGCCACCCCGCACAAAATGACCACCACCAGCATCAGCAGCCCACTGCGCAGCGCCTTTCTGAAAATCCCGAAAATCTGGTCGCTCCCCGTGTCGAGTATGTAGGAAATCCCCTCGTCTAAGCTGACGCCCTCCTCCATGTCGAATTCCGCGCCGTAATCGCCCGCCGCCTCTTCAATCCCCTGCAAATCCAGCGCGTCGGATTGGGCGGAGAGGATGTCGCCGCTCGCGTGCGCCGTGCAGAGGCCGCTTAGAAGCAGCGCCATGAGTAGCAGCATGATCCATCTTCTCATTCGTGTTACCTCCGTTTGTACTGTTCTCCTTGCGAAGGGGGTTCCCCGTGCCCTTGAGATGGCTTGTTCCCAATTCTCGCTTGCTCAGCGGGAGGCAGGGGTCCCCCCTGCACCCTTTTTACGGGGGCCCGGCGGTGGTGCTTTTTTTGCAAGCGGCAAAAATTGTGAGTAGGCCCCTCGGGTTTTGCAATCAAAAGTTTATCGTCCGGCTGCCGCCCCACGACTCAGGTAGTGCCCCAAGCTGTAAGCAGCAGCCTATGAAGCAATGCCTGCATGAACCGCCACGGATGCCAACTCCGACTGATTGCCACTACTGCATGATGACGGGGATAGCGAGCATCCGTGGCGGATTATTGGCTCAGAAAGAAAACGCAACTATAAAACAAATTTTCCCGGTTATCCATACCCAGGGACGACGGTTGTCATCACAAGAGTCCCGTGACGGTGCTGAGTACCGCGCGCAACAGCGGCAGCGCCACCAGCAGTGCCAGCACAGCGCCGGCCATCTCGGTCATGGCGGCAATCCCGCTCTCTTTCGCGTCCCGGCAGATTTCAGCGGCGACGCGGGTGATGATCGCAATGCCCACCGTCTTGAGTACCGGCGCGATGACCGCAGGGGAAATCCCCGCGAGTGTCGTCAGCTCGTCCACCACACCGCGAATCTGGCCCAGCGCGCCGAGCACAAAGCCGCAGATCACAATCGCCGCCGCGACGGCCAGCACCAAGCCGAGATCCTGCGTGGTTTTTTTGACCACCGCCGCGCACACCGCCGCCGAAATGGCAACGGCGGCAACCTTCAGCATCTCCTCCATGGCTTAGAGTCCAAAGAGGTTTTTCACCAGATCAAACAGGTTGCTGATCTCCTGCACCACCATCATCAGCACCACGACCAGCGCAGCAAGGGTGGTCATGGTCGCCTGCTCGTCCCGCCCCGCGCGGATGAGCACCTGATTGAGCACCGCGACGAGAATACCAATTGCGGCAATCTTAAAAATCAAATCAACATTCATGATGACTTCTCCCCATCCGCGCTATCTTGCGGATTTTGTATTATAAAAGCATAATGACGGTGAGCAGTCCCGCGGAGAGGCAGAGCATACCGTACATTTTCCCCTGCTTGGCGCGCGCCGTCTGTGCCTCGTTGATACACTGTGCGAGCTGTCCGCCCACCCGCGCGAGCGCCGCCTGCTGCCCGCCGCCGTCGTAGCGGCCGAGCACGTCCCCCAGCTCCTCCAGCAACCTGATATCCTCCTCCTGCAGCCCGAGCTCCGTCTGCTGCAGGCCTTCCCGCCAGACCTGCCCCAAGCTGCGCTCGCCAAGGCGCTCCAGGCCCGCGCGGCAGTATGTAAAGAAGGCGGATACCTGCCCCGACATGCGCGCGGCAAGCTCGTCCAACAGCTCCGGCGTCGGCGTGAGGCGGAAGGAAAGCTCCCGCTCCATCAGGTCGAGTGCGGCGAAAAAGGCGCGCAGGGTGCGCAGGCGCACCGTCAGCGTCCGCGCCGCCGCCATGCCGATCACCGCCGCACCGCCAATCACCAGCACCGCGCCAAGCATGTTCAGCATAGCCGCTCCTCCGCCTCCTCGAGCGGCACCACGGTGTACCGCCGCTCTCCCGCCGCGCGCGTGATGATCACAGCGCGCTCGAACACCCGCGCTGCCAACAGCCTGCGGTAGAGCGCCCGCCGGGACAGGTCGTCCGGATTCGCCGCGTGCGCCGTCGCGAGCAACGTCACCCCGCAGTGGGACGCCATCTCCAGCGCTGCGATATCGGAAGGGGCGGTGATCTCGTCAGCCGCGAGCACCTGCGGGTTCATCCCACGCAGGAGCATGAGCAGCCCCTCGCCCTTCGGGCACCCCTCCATAATATCGGTGTGTCTGCCAATGGCGAGCTGCGGCTGCCCGCGGTACATCGCCGCAAGCTCTCCCCGCTCGTCCGCCACCCCAACCCTGCGGGGCGGTACGCCGTCCCCGTCGGAAACCGCACGGATGAGGTCGCGCAGGAGCGTCGTCTTGCCCATGCCGGGTGGGGACAAAATCAGGGTACTAGGCAGGGTTCCGTCCCGACAGAGTTTGTCCAACACAGGCGCCGCCACCCCCCGCGCCTCCCGCGCGATACGCACGGCGAGGGAGGACACCTGCCGCAGGTTGTAGACCGTCCCCTCCCGCACCACAGCGCTCCCGCAGATACCGATGCGGTGGCCGCCCTGGACGGTAAAAAAGCCGTTTCGCACCTGCTCGAGCGCCGTGTGGGCGGAGGCCTGCGTCGCCACCTCCAGCACGCGGGTTAGATCGCTCTGCCGCACCGGCTCCAGACAGTTCTCGAGCGTCCGCTCCCCCCACTCTCCCGCGAGCGTCACGGGAAAGCCACTGCGCAGGCGGATCTCCTCCACCTTGCTCTGCGCCTCTTCCCCCATTCCCTCCAGCGCGCCGCGCAGTGGGTCGGGGAGCAGCGCCGCCGCCTGACGCAGACGTGCCGCCGCGTGGGATACCCCCGCCATTTGCATTGGTACATCACCTTCCTCTTTTGCTATAGCCCATACTATGAGTGGTTGTCCTCTTTTATGCCATGCGGAGCTATATTGTTTACATCTACTGCTTTTTGTGCAGATAAGACAAAGAACAAAACGTGAACAATCCATTTCACCAGTTGCATTTAAACATGAAAAATGGTAACATAAATGTAGCAATGCCGGATCACCTTTCCGGCTGAAAACGAAGGAGTGAATATTTATGGTACGAGTGATCATGGGTGTGAAAGGTACCGGCAAGACCAAGCAAATGATCGAGCTTATCAATTCTGCCGTTCAAAGCGAGCATGGGAATGTAGTGTGTATTGAGCGCGGCAATAAACTGACTTACGATATTAATTCGCAGATCCGCCTGATTGAATCGAGCGACTATGAGATGAGCAGCTTTGACTTCATGAAAGGCTTCATCAGCGGCATGCACGCATCCAACTACGACATTACCCACGTTTTTATTGACAGCCTGACCAAAATTGTCGGCGTGGACCCCTCAGATCACAGTGTGGAAGTATTCCTCGACTGGCTCAACTCCTTCTCCGAAACCCACAAGCTGAAATTTACCATCACCATCAGCGGCGATATCTCCCTGGCCTCCGACGGCGTCGGCAAATATTTTTAAGGAAAACAAAACAAGGCCGAAACGTTGCAATTGCAGCGTTTCGGCCTTGTTTTGTTTTATTATGATCAGTTCATCTGCTTCCGGCGGGAGAGGTTGATGGTACCGTCCTGCATGTCCTCCAGAGACTCCAGACTCTTGCCCGTCCCGAACGCGACGCAGGAGATGGCATCGTCGGCGACGTAGGTGTCAATGCCCGTGTGGGTTTTGATCAGCTTGTCAAAGCCCCATATCAGGCTGCCGCCGCCGGTGAGAATAATGCCGTTGTTGGAGATATCAGCCACCAGCTCCGGCGGCGTGCGCTCGAGCACGCTGTGGATCGCCTCCAGAATCCGGGTGGTCGGCTCCTCAAATGCCTCGATCATCTCGCTTGATGTCACAGTAAATACGCGCGGCAGGCCGGTCATCAGGCAGCGGCCCTTGACCTCCACGCTCTGCTCGTCCGGCCGCTCATACACACAGCCGATCTGTATCTTCAGCTCCTCCGCAGTACGTTCACCAATCAGCACATTGTGCTTGCGGCGTATGTACTTGATAATCGCCTCGTCAAATTGATCGCCCGCAATTTTAATGGAGGTAGACTCCACAATGCCCGACAGGGAGATGACGGCAATATCCGACGTGCCGCCGCCGATGTCCACCACCATATGCCCGTCCGGCTTGGTGATGTCCACCCCCGCCCCGATGGCGGCGGCGACCGGCTCTTCAATCAGGTAGACCCTACGCGCGCCCGCCTGAATCCCCGCGTCTATGACCGCGCGCTCCTCCACCTCGCTGATGCCGGAGGGGACGCAGATGACCACACGCGGCTTAAACAGGCGGAAGGACGTTACCTTGCGGATGAATTCCCGCAGCATCCGCTCGGTCATGTCGTAATCGGAGATCACGCCCTCACGCAACGGGCGGATGGCGACAATGTTCCCCGGCGTCCGCCCGAGCATCTGGTGCGCCTCGGTGCCCACCTTGAGCAGCTTGCCGGAATTTTTGTCGATGGCGACCACGGACGGCTCCCGTAAGACGACGCCCTTTCCTTTTACGTAAACCAAAATGGACGCGGTGCCCAAATCAATCCCGATATCTTTACTGAACATACCCATTTGCTGCACCTCTATATTTTTCCATGATCTTAATCTCTATTCTATCCATGCGGTTTTTGATTCATACCTTAACTTCTTGCCGAAGGGGGGGTCCCCTTGCCCTTGAGAAAGCTTGTCCTTATTTTTCGCCTACTCATTGGGAGGCAGGGTTCCACCCTGCACCCTTACGAGGAACGGGGGTCGGGCGGTGGTGCTTTTTTGGCAAGCGGCAAAAATTGCGAGCAGACCCCTCGGGTTCTGCAATCAAAAGCTTATCGTCCGGCTGCCGCCCCACGACTAAGGTAGTGCCCCAGGTCTGTGAGTAGTAGCCTATGAAGAAATACCTGCATCAACCGCCACGGATGCGGCAGTCGATTGTTGCGATTCTGCCCCACGAGGATTGGTACGAACCGCGTCTACGAACAAACGCCAGCGGGGATAGCGATCATCTGTGGCGGATGGATGGTTGGCACAGTTGATGTCTACCTATTATACAGTCTGTTTTTTGTTTTTTCAACATCTTTCGAAAAAAGATTACTTTTTCAGTGGCGTCATGGCCAGCGTCGCGCCGACCACCTGCGTGGCGCCGCCGGTGAGCAGCACGCGGGCACACTCCGAAATGGTTGCGCCGGTGGTGAGCACATCGTCAATGAGCAGGAAGCGCCGGCCCTCCACCAGCGCCGGGTCAGTCAGTTCATACGCCCCCAGCACATTGGCCCGCCGCGCCGCGGCATCCGCCAGCCCGGACTGCGCGCCGGTATGCCGCGCCTTACGCAGGGACTCCACCGCGACGTCGCCGAGATCCAGCGCCACCGCCATGGCAAGCAGCATCGCCTGGTCATAGCCCCGCTCCCTCTTGCGCTCACTGGAGAGGGGCACCCATGTGATGCGGTCGTATTCCCCCGCCAAGTGTGCGCGCACACAGTCCGCCATCAGCTTGCCGTAGGTCGTTGCATAGCCGTCCTTGCCGCTGAATTTATACCGGTGAACGGACTTGCGCACCGCACCCTGATAGCTGAGCGGTGAAACGCACAGGGTAAAGAATTCCCCCTCCCGCTCTGCCGCCGCGCCGGGCAGGAACGGCAGCTCCTTCTCACAGGACGGACACACGCGGTACCCGCCGCCCTCCACAATCTTGCCACAGAAGACGCATTTGGGCGGGAAGACAAAATCCAGCACACGATTCCACACGCTGTACCCCATAACGGGCGCTCCTCTCTATTTACTGCGATTGGGCCAAACGATAACACAACCCGGAATACCGCTTTTTCTGGCGATTGTTCGCCGTCATCCGCTCCACCACCCGCTCGTCGCCGACCAGAATCAGCAGCTCACGCGCACGCGTGATGGACGTATAGAGGATACTGCGCGTGAGGAGCATCGGCGGCGCGTCCGCCACGGACAGAATAACCGCGCGGTACTCGCTCCCCTGCGCCTTGTGCACCGTCACGGCATAGGCCGGCTCCAGCTCGCCGAGGAGGTCGGAGGTATACGCCACCCGCCTGCCTTCAAAGTCCACGGTCAGGCTCCCGTCCCGGCTGTCCACTGCAACGATCTGCCCGATGTCACCGTTAAACACCCCCATGCCGGAAAGCCCGCCCTCCGGCTGGTGCCACATCAGGTCGTAGTTGTTGCGCACCTGCATCACGCGGTCGCGCTCCCGAAAGACGTATTCGCCAAAGCGGTACTCGCCCCGCCCCGCTTCGGGTGGGTTGAGCGCCGCCTGCAGCGCACGGTTGAGCGCCATCGTCCCCGTCTGGCGTTTCCGCGTCGGGGAGAGCACCTGAATTTGATCGGCGGGTATGCCCATCCGCTCCGGCAGGCGCGTCTGCACCAGCTCCACAATGGTCTCCACCGCCTGTTCCGGATTGATCCGGCGGAGGAAAAAGAAATCCTTGCTCTTATTATGTAAATCCGGCATCTCGCCGCGGTTGACGCCGTGGGCGTTGCGCACAATGGCGCTCTCCGCCGCTTGGCGGAAGACCTCCGTCAGGCGCACAACCGGCGCGATCCCGCTGCGGATGAGGTCGGAGAAGACATTGCCCGGCCCGACTGAGGGGAGCTGGTCGGCGTCCCCGACAAAGATGATGCGGCAGTCCCCCCGCAGGGCGGATAGGAGGGCCTGCGCGAGCGTTATGTCAACCATTGATGTCTCGTCCACAATCACCACGTCGGCGTCCAGCGGGTCATCCTCCCCCTTGGCAAAGGCGAGGCGTCCGCGCTGCGGGTCGTAGCGCGTTTCGAGCAGCCGGTGCAGCGTCGCGCCCTCCCGCCCGCACAGCTCACCAAGCCGCTTTGCCGCGCGCCCCGTGGGGGCGGTGAGCGCCGTGTCAAGCCCCATGCTGTCAAAGAGCGCCAGCACGGCGCGAAGACACGTTGTCTTGCCCGTGCCCGGCCCGCCGGTCAGCAGCATCACCTGCCGCCGCGCCGCGAGCTCCACCGCCTCAATCTGTTGCGGCGCATAGGTAATCCCCTGCTCCTGCTCCATGCGACGGATACTCTGCGCGAGATGCTCGGGCGGCAGGAGGAGGTTGCCGCTCATCTCGGCGATGCGGAACGCAACGTAGATCTCCGCCTGATAGAACGCACTTAAATAACAGGCTTCCTCGCCGTATACCGTGTCCTCAATGATCTCCCCGCGCGCCGCGAGCGCCTCCACGCGGTCGGAAAGCGCCTCCGGCGTTGCGGATAAGAGCTGCGCCGTCGCGTCGAGCAGCTTCCCGCGCGGCAGGAAGGTGTGGCCGTTGCCGCTGTTGTGCGCGAGCTCAAAGAGCAGTCCCGCCTCCATGCGCTCATGCGCCTCGGCGGAGATGCCCGTGGAGAGCGCCAGCAAGTCCGCCGTCTGAAACGGCACGCCGAGCTCATCATCCACCAGCAGGTAAGGATTCCCGCGTATCACCTCCAGCGCGCGTTCTCCATAGCGGCGGTAGAGCGGCATGGCGAGCGCGAGGGAGACGCTGTGCTCACCCAAAAACTCCATCAGGCGGCGCATCCCCATCCTGAGGCGAAACTCCTCGCCGATGGCGAGGGCGCGCTTGCGGTTCATCCCCTTGATCGCGGTGAGCAGCTCCGGGCGCTCCTCCAGCACCGTAAAGGTTTCGGCGCCGAACTCCTCCACAATACGGCGGGCGGTGGCGGCACCCACGCCGCGCACCGCGCCGGACGCGAGGTACTCAAATACAGCCTTCTCCCCCGTCGGCATACGCCGCTCCACCGTCTCCGCCTTAAACTGCTCACCGTAAGCGTGGTGCCGCGTCCACTGTCCGCCGACACGCAGCTGCTCTCCGGGCATAATGCCGGGGATCGTCCCCACCACCGTGATATCTCCGCGCTCACCCGCCTCCAGCCGCAGCACCGCGTATCCGCTCTCCTCGCTCTGGTAGATGACAGTGGATACGCTGCCCTCAATGAAGTTCTGTTCTTCCCCGTTCGCCACGCAACCACCTCATCCTTCGCCTCTCATCTATGTAAGGTTATACTCCTTTACAATCCCTCTGACATCCACAATCGGTCGCACAGTGACCCACGCCTCCTCTCGCGCCAGCACGTCGGCCACCGCGCGGCCGGTGGCATCCAGCCCGTCGTCGGCAATCACAACGCACACGGGCCGGTTCTGCGTCATCTGTAGCCGCTTCACGGCACGCACCGTCTGCTCCAACCCAACGCCCGCGCCGCTTGCCGGTACCACGGCATAGACCGGCTTGCAGTGCGCGTCCTTCCACGGCGCGAGCAGGCGTCCAAATAGCATCCAGCCGAGACAAAGCAGGCCAAATGAGGATAAAAACGCCAAAACAATTTCCAAAATCGGGTTCAAAACCGTTCACCTCCGCGCCATTCTATGCCGCGTGACGGGAATCGGTCTTTTCCTTCACGCCAGCACAGAGGTAACCGCGCCGGTCAGAAACGTGATAATCACGCCCGCAATGAGCACTCCGCAAAAGATCGTCGGTATCGCCTTGCGCAGCGGCATGTCCAAAAAAGCCGCCACAAGCGCCCCTGTCCATGCCCCCGTCCCAGGCAGCGGGATCGCCACTAAGATGAGCAGCCCCAGATATTTATACCGGTTCACCGTGCGCCCTTTGGCGTGTGCCTTGCGCTCCAGCCGGGCAACCAGATTGCCCAGCTTGGGGATTTTTTTGCAGATCCACGCAAAGATGCGCCGGATATATACCACAATAAACGGCACCGGAATCATATTGCCCACGAGCGCACACAGCAGCGCGACCACCGGGTGCAGCCCCAGTGCCGTACCAAATGGTACGCCGCCGCGCAGCTCCACCACCGGGAGCATCGATACCAGCACGGTAAAAATCATATGCCCGAAATTGGTGTCGGTCAGCCACTGTTCTATTTCCAAACAAACACGCTCCTCTATCCGTTTCCTACCGACGTATACATAGACATTGTACCATATCCAAAGGGATGAATACATAAATATTTTATGAATTGTTGGATTGGAGCACAATTCCCTTGTCCCCCACGCGGGATGATGCTATAATAGCAAAAAAAGAGGGGGCTGTGTATGATATATAAAGAGGAGTTTATTTCCTTTATGATCCGCTCCGGGGTGCTCACGTTCGGAGACTTCACCACGAAATCGGGGCGGAAGACGCCTTACTTCATCAACACCGGCAACTACAAAACCGGCGCGCAGGCGCTGTTGCTCGGCGACTATTATGCCGCCTGTATCGCGGAGCACCTGCCCACGGGCGTCACCTGTCTGTTCGGCCCCGCGTACAAAGGCATTCCGCTCGCCGTGACGGCGGCTTCCTCCCTCTACCGCGTCTATCAGCGCGATCTGCCGTACTGCTTCAACCGCAAGGAGGTCAAGGACCACGGTGAGGGCGGCTCCATTGTTGGCTACCAGCCGCAGGCCGGGGACAATGTGGTCATCGTGGAGGACGTCGTCACCGCGGGAACCGCCGTGCGGGAGACCATCGCGCTCTTTCAGCAGGTGGCACAGGTTAACATAAAGTCACTGATCGTCTCGGTCGACCGCATGGAACGCGGGACGCGCGACTGTTCTACGCTCGACGAACTGCGCCAGGATTACGGCATAGAGGTCTACCCCATCGTCACCGTGCGCGAAATCATCGCGCTACTCCACAACCGCCCCGTGGACGGCAGGGTCTATATTGACGACGCGACCAAAGCGCGCATGGAAGAATACCTCGCGGAATATGGCGCGCGCTGAGAAGGCAGCCAAAGGAGGACGCACCGGCATGGGAATCCACGAAGGTCACCGCAAACGCTTGAAGGAAGAATTTTTGGCCCGTCCGGACTCCTTTCCAGACCACAAGGCGCTGGAACTGCTCCTGTTCTATGCCAATCCGCGCGGGGACACCAATCCCACCGCCCACCTGCTGCTCGACCATTTCGGCTCCCTCGCCGGTGTCCTTGACGCGACGCCGGAGGAGCTCTGCAAACTCAGTGGAATTGGGGAACACGCCGTGGTGCTGCTCAAAACGGTCAAGGAGCTGAGTGGGCGCTATCTCACGAACCGCTCCAGCGTGGATAATATTGTGGAAACCACAAAGGACGCGTTCCATATCCTGCGCCCGTATTTTTTTGGGGCGCGCAACGAAATTGCCGTCCTGCTCTGTCTGGACGGCAAGCATAAGCTGCTCGGTGTACGCAAGGTCTACGAGGGCAACGTCAATGCGGTCGCCATTACGGCGCGGAAAGTCGCGGAGACGGCGCTCTCCCTCAACGCCTCCGCCGTCATTTTGGCCCACAACCATGTCTCAGGGCTCGCGCTTCCGTCGGTGGAGGATCGCAGCACCACTACACACCTGAAACATATGCTCTCGCAGTTGACCATTGCCCTGATCGATCATTTGATCTTTGTGGACGATGATATGGTGTCCCTCAGGGATAGCGGGTATTACCAGCCGTAGTGGGCTTTTTTATCCGGGATGATGCCTTTGTTGGGCATTGTCCCTTTTGCTTTTCTTCTTTGTGAAGGGGGTTCCCCTTGCCAGAAGAAGTACAGACACACAAACATCGGATAAAATTAGGACTTGCATAGGAACACATGTTTTGGTAAAATAGTATTATTACATTGCATCATAAGGAGGGCTGTCCCGTGCCAGAATTTCAAGTTGTCAGCGACTACCACCCGGCCGGCGACCAGCCCGACGCCATAGAGGCGCTGGCCTCCGGCCTGCAAAACGGTCTCGATGAACAGACCCTGCTCGGCGTGACCGGCTCCGGCAAAACCTACACCATGGCAAAGGTCATCGAGCAGGTGCAGCGCCCAACGCTGGTGCTCGCGCATAACAAGACCCTCGCAGCCCAGCTGTGCGCGGAATTCCGCGAATTTTTCCCCAACAACGCGGTGGAGTATTTCGTCTCCTACTACGACTACTACCAGCCGGAGGCTTACATCCCCCACACGGATACCTTTATTGAAAAGGACGCCTCCATCAACGACGAGATTGAGCGCCTGCGCCACTCCGCGACCTCGGCGCTGTTCGAGCGGCGGGATGTGATTGTGGTCTCCTCCGTCTCCTGCATCTACGGTTTGGGCGACCCCATCGACTACCAAAACATGGTCATCTCCCTGCGCGTGGGACAGACGCGCAGCCGGGACGAGCTGCTCAAAAAGCTGGTGGAAATCCGCTATGAGCGCAACGATGTTTCCTTTGAGCGCAACACCTTCCGCGTGCGTGGGGATACGGTGGAGGTCTTCCCTGTCTACTCGCACAGCACCGCCATCCGCATTGAATTTTTCGGGGACGAGATCGACCGCATTTCCGAAATCAACGTCGTGACCGGCACCCCGACCCGGGTATTAAACCACGCCGCCATCTACCCCGCCTCCCACTACGTGACGACAAAGGAGAAGATGACGGTTGCGATTGAGGATATCTATCAGGAGCTGGAGGAGCGCGTGGCCTACTTCGAATCGCAGAACATGCTCGTCGAGGCGCAGCGCATCAAGCAGCGCACCATGTACGACGTGGAGATGATGCAGGAGCTCGGCTACTGCTCCGGCATCGAAAACTACAGCCGCGTCATCTCCGCCCGCCCGGTCGGCTCGCCGCCGCTGACCCTGCTCGACTACTTTCCGGATGATTTCATCCTGTTCATCGACGAGAGCCATGTGACGCTGCCGCAGGTGCGCGCCATGTACAACGGCGACCGCGCGCGCAAGACCACCCTCATCGACTACGGCTTTCGCCTGCCCTGCGCGTTTGACAACCGCCCGCTCAAATTTGAGGAGTTCGAGCGCCGCGTCCGGCAGGTCGTCTACGTCTCCGCCACCCCAGGCGAATACGAGCGCACCCGCTCCGGGCAGGTCGTCGAGCTGGTCATCCGGCCCACGGGGCTGCTCGACCCCGTCATCGACGTGCGCCCGATTGAGGGGCAGATTGACGACCTGCTCGGCGAGATCAACCTGCGCAGTGAACGCGGCGAGCGCGTGCTGGTGACCACGCTGACCAAGAAAATGGCGGAGGATCTGACGGCGTACCTGCTCAATACCGGCGTCAAGGTGCGGTACATGCACCACGACATCAACACCATTGAGCGGATGGATATCCTGCGCGATCTGCGGCTCGGTACCTTCGACGTGCTGGTTGGCATCAACCTCCTGCGCGAGGGGCTCGACCTGCCGGAGGTGAGCCTTGTGGCCATTCTGGACGCCGACAAGGAGGGCTTTCTCCGCTCGGAGACCAGTCTGGTCCAGACCATCGGGCGCGCGGCGCGCAACGCGGACGGGCTTGTGATCATGTACGCCGACACCATCACGCCGTCCATGCGCCGCGCCATCGACGAGACGGCGCGGCGGCGTGAGAAGCAGGATTCCTTCAATCAGGCACACGGCATCACGCCAAAAACCATCATCAAGTCGGTGCGCGGCCTGATCGAAATCTCCAAATCGGTGGACGCCGAAGCCCCGCGCGCCGTCGGCGAGATGAGCGCAAAGGAGCGCGCCGCCGCCGTGGAGAAGCTGGAAAAGGAGATGCGCGAGGCCTCCAAACGGCTGGAATTCGAGTATGCCGCCGTCCTGCGCGACCGCATCATCGAGCTGCGCGGACACACAAAATAATAAACTGTACAAAGGACTGAGCCTATGCTTGACCACATCCATGTAAAGGGCGCGCGCGCCAACAACTTAAAGAATATCGACATCAAAATCCCCCGCGATAAGCTCGTGGTGCTGACGGGCCTGTCCGGGTCGGGCAAGTCCTCCCTCGCCTTTGACACGATCTATGCCGAGGGACAGCGGCGGTATGTGGAGTCCCTCTCCTCCTATGCACGGCAGTTTTTGGGGCAGATGGAAAAGCCCGATGTCGACTACATCGACGGCCTCTCCCCCGCCATCTCCATCGACCAAAAGACCACGTCGAAAAACCCACGCTCCACCGTCGGCACGGTGACGGAGATTTACGACTACCTCCGCCTCCTCTGGGCGCGGGTGGGCACCCCGCACTGCCCGCACTGCGGCAAGGAGATTCAGCAGCAGACCATCGACCAGATAATCGACCACGTCATGGATCTTCCCACCGGGACGCGCATTCAGGTACTCGCCCCCGTGGTGCGCGCACGCAAGGGCGAATTTGTCAAGCTCTTTGAAACCGCGCGGAAATCCGGCTATGTGCGCTGCCGTGTGGACGGCTCGATCTACGACCTGTCCGAGGAGATCAGCCTCACCAAAAACAAGAAGCACAATGTCGAAATCGTGGTGGACCGCCTTGTCATCAAGGAGGATATTCTCCGCCGCCTGACCGACTCCGTGGAGACCGCGTCGGCACAGGCGGGCGGGCTTGTTCTCATCAACATTGTCGATGAGGACCGCGACCTGCTCTTCTCCCAAAACTACGCCTGTGAGGACTGCGGCATCTCTATTGAAGAGCTCAGCCCGCGCATGTTCTCCTTTAACAACCCCTACGGCGCGTGCCCGACCTGTTCTGGGCTGGGCGCACAGCTCAAGGTGGACCCCGCCATTGTCATCCCCAACCCCTCCCTCTCCATCCTGGACGGCGCCATTGCAGCGAGCGGCTGGAACAATATCAAAGGGGACTCCATCTCCCGGATGTACTTTGATGCGCTCTCAAAGAAGTACCACTTCAAGCTGACCACGCCGTTTTGCGAACTGCCGGATGAGATTGTGAACCTCATCCTCTACGGCACCAAGGGTGAAAAGCTGACCCTGACCTATGAGCGTGAAAACGGACACGGCACACTGCAGCAGGCGTTCGAGGGCATCATCCCCAATCTGGAGCGGCGCAACCGCGAGACGCAGTCCGACTCCGTGCGCCGCGATTTGGAGGAGTGCATGTCGGAATCCCCCTGCCCTGACTGCCACGGACGGCGGCTCAAGCCGGAATCCCTCGCCGTGACGGTGGGCGGGCTGAACATCGACGCGTTCTGCCATATGGCGATCACGCAGGCGATGGACTTTGTCGCAAATCTCACCCTTTCGGAACAGAAAGCCATGATTGCAGAGCAGATTTTAAAGGAGATCACCGGGCGGCTGGGCTTCCTTCAATCGGTTGGGCTGCAATACCTCACCCTCTCCCGCGCCTCCGGCACCCTCTCCGGCGGAGAGAGCCAGCGCATCCGGCTCGCGACCCAGATCGGCTCCTCCCTGATGGGCGTGCTGTATATTCTCGACGAGCCGTCCATCGGGCTGCACCAGCGGGATAATGACATGCTGCTCACCACGATGCAGGGCCTGCGCGATCTGGGCAACACCCTGCTGGTCGTGGAGCACGACGAGGACACGATGCGCGCGGCGGATTATATTGTGGATATCGGCCCCGGCGCGGGGGTGCACGGCGGCTACGTCGTCGCGGCGGGGACAGCGCAGGAGGTGATGGATACCCCCGGCTCCATCACGGGCGACTATCTTGCAGGGCGCACAAAAATCCCCGTCCCCTCTACACGCAGGACGGGAAACGGGAAGGTGCTCACGGTGCGCGGCGCGGCGGAGAATAACCTAAAGGAGATTGACGTCTCCTTCCCTCTCGGCTCCTTTATCTGCGTCACAGGGGTTTCCGGCTCCGGCAAGTCGAGCCTCGTCAATGAAGTGCTCTACAAAAAGCTCGCGGCGGATTTAAACCGCGCAAAAACCCGCCCGGGTAAATTCCAGCGAATTGAGGGGCTGGAATATCTGGACAAGGTGATCGACATCGACCAGTCGCCCATCGGGCGCAGCCCGCGCTCCAACCCCGCGACCTACACCGGCCTTTTCAATGACATCCGCGACCTCTTCGCTTCCACCCCGGACGCCAAGGCGCGCGGGTACGGCCCCGGCCGCTTCTCCTTCAACATCCGCGGCGGGCGCTGTGAGGCATGCAGCGGAGACGGCCTGCTGAAAATTGAGATGCATTTTCTCCCCGATATCTACGTCCCCTGTGAGGTCTGCAAGGGGAAACGCTATAACCGCGAGACGCTGGAGGTACGCTACAAGGGCAAAAACATCTATGAAGTGCTGGATATGACGGTGGCGGAGGCAATCCCCTTCTTTGAGGCCATCCCGCGCATTCACAGCCGCCTACAGACCCTGTTTGATGTGGGGCTCTCCTACGTCCGCCTCGGCCAGCCCTCCACCACCCTCTCCGGCGGAGAGGCGCAGCGCGTCAAGCTCGCCACCGAGCTCTCCAAGCGCTCCACCGGCTCCACCATCTATATTTTGGACGAGCCCACCACCGGCCTGCACACCGCCGACGTGCATAAGCTCGTGCAGGTGCTCGACCGGCTGGTGGAGGCGGGGAATACCGTCATCGTGATTGAGCACAACCTGGACGTCATCAAAACAGCCGACTATATCATCGACCTCGGCCCCGAGGGGGGCGACGGCGGCGGTAACATCGTCTGCACCGGGACGCCCGAAGCCGTCGCCGCCTGTCCAGACTCCTACACGGGGCACTATCTCAAGGCGCTACTGGCGCAAACATAATCCAAAAACGAAACAATCCCCTGCTCCACTTGTGTGGACAGGGGATTGTCGGTATTTGAAACAAATACCGACATGCTAAAACATCATAATCAGCCGAGCGCTGTCCAGAGGTTCGACACTCTGAAACAGAACATCACCGTACTGCCGCCGCCCTGTTCTGCGCGGAATCCGTCGGAAAGGGAGAACATCTTCTCCAGCTGCTCCACAAGCGCCTTAGTCTCCAGCTCCAGATGGTGCAGCTGCATGAACACAAAGCCATGCTTTTTCTGCGGATAGGTGTGCACCGCGTTGATGCGCAGATTAAAGCCGTGCGCACCGTCCGGGCGGCTATTCTGTGAATTGACAAACTCGGACATAACGGTCATCAGCTCAACCAGTCTGGCATATACCGCCTCGTCCAGTTTATACACGCCATCATTTTTCGCTTGTGCCTTCTTTACATCGGCATCAACATCGGCAATAAAATTCTTGCTGTTAAAATCTACTACCATTTTGGTTCCCTCCACTACTAAATCAGTTTCGCATACCAAGCCGGGGAAATACCCGCAAGCCCTGCCATGCTTTGTATTTCAGATTGGATGCGGTACCCTTTCTGTTGTATCAAAGTATAGCAGACTTTATGTCCCATGTCTATTGCGTGCAAAACAAATTTTAGATAATCTTTTATCTATTTTGATGATCTTTTCTTCTAAACGCACAAAATTAAGCAAAAGATTTGCGTAATACAGGAGAAAACCACCTGTTTTACGCATTTCAGATTCAAGACCATTTTCCTCCTGTTTGTCCCTTTTGCGGCTAACCCAAAAGAAAACCCTCCCGGCGCAGCGCCTCTTTGACGCGTGCAAAGACGGCCTCATCCGGGCAGGAGACTGTGTGCAGATGGATGCCGCCGGTGAGTAGAGAGAGCGGTTTTGCCGCGCACGCCTCCACTCTTTCGAGGAAGTCCGCAACGTCATAGCGTGAATGGATATGCATTGCGCAGGTGATTTCGCCGTAGAGCGGATGCGACACCACCACGTCAGTCACCGCTCCGCCGGCGTCAACAATCACCGTCATCTCCCTGCCCATATCCTCCTGGGTGTGTGTGCAGGCAAGCCGCCGGGAAATACCTGCGCCGCCAAAGGGCGTACCCGCCACATAGCCGCGCGGGGTTGCGGTGATATCCGCCCCGCCCGCCCGCAGTAGCGCGATATCGCCGACGATCACCTGCCGACTCACCTGAAATTCCGCCGCAAGCACCGCCGCGGACACCGGTTTGCCCGCCTGCTCCAAGTACCGGAGTACCGCGGCCCTGCGGTCCTTTGCTTCCAAGCGTTCCAAATCGCCCTGCCCCCTTTTGGCACTTGTTTTGTTGACGTGTTTTTTACCTCTGCGCCTTGCGGAGGGGGTTCCCCTTGCCCTATTTTTTTCGCCTACTCAGCGGGAGGCAGGATTCCACCCTGCACCCTTTTTACGGGGGCCCGGCGGCTACGGTTTTCGGAAGTTTGCACCATCGAAAGCGCGCAGGGCTTCGAATCAGCAACCAGCAACCGCGCCAGTCCGGCTGCCGCCCCACGGCATGTCGGCTTGCAAGACTTGTTCACAGTTGCGTTTTTCTCAGTGCCAACAATCCGCCACGGATACTCGCTATCCCCGCGAGCGGTTGCTCGATACAACTCATCGTGGGGCAGAATCGCAACAATCGACTGCCGCATCCGTGACGGTTTAGGCAGGCATGTCGTCATAGGCTACTACTCACAAACATAGGGTACTACCTTAGTCGTGGGGGTAATACCCGAACTATAAATTTTTGTTTGCCGAACCCGAGGGGCCTGCTTGCGATTTTTGCCGCTCGCCAAAATAGCACCACCGCTGGACCCCCGTATCGGGGTCCGGGGTGTCCCCGGCGTCTTTCCCACCCCTTTCTACGTGGAAAGGGGTGCGCCCGCCGCGCAGGCGAAAAAGGGGGCACACCCGCAAAGGGCAGGGGGAACCCCCACCCAAAGGAGTATCAGCTAAAACTTATTTCAAAGTATACCACACCACCCCGGCATGGTAAAGCCCCGAAACACACACCTACGACGCCTGCACCATATTGGTCATATCCAGCGTAATCTCCTGCATATACGGATTGAGCAGGTCATTGATCACGGCAAGGCACTCCTCCGGATAGAGCTCATAGCACCACGACGTACCATGATAGCGCACGGACCCGTCCCCCGGCAGTGTCTCGGTCGAAATGCAGGTCGCAAAATCCAAGCCAAGCGCCGGCTCCAGAAACCAGAGAACTTCCCCCGCAGAGAGGTCGGTATTCACATACTCGGTGAGGATAGAGAAATAATTGCCCGCCTTCTGTGGATTCGACAGTGCTTTTTTCACAATTGCCGTAAGCAACGCCTGCTGCGTGCGGGTTCTGCCGATATCCGCATCGGGATACGCGTCGTAGAGGTTGCCCTTGCTGTCGTAATTTTTGCGGCAGCGCGCCACCTCCAGCACCTGCGCGCCGGTCAGGTGCTGCATACCGGCGCTGTAATGGATGTGCAGATCCTGTACGGGGTCGTCGTAGCTCATATAGACAGGCACGTCAAAGTCAATGCCGCCCACCGCGTCGACGAGCTTGGCAAACCCCGTCATATTCGCGGTGATATAGTAATCAATGGGAACGCCGAGCATATCCGAAACGACGGCCGCCATCTCCTCCGGGCCGTCGTGATAGACCGAGTTGATTTTGGGCGTGGAGCGCTCCACGATGGTATCTCGCGGAATGGACACAAGGCCCACCTTCTGGTTGACCGTGTCGTAGGTGCAGACCATGATGGTGTCGGCGTTGCCGCTCTCCTGATCGCTCGCGAGCAGCAGGATTGTATAGGTGTACGGCTTGCGCGTCAAGCCGCTCTCCTGCGCGAGCACCTCGGCGTCTGCCGTGCCCTCTGTGAGCGGGGTTGTGCCCGCCGCCATCGTCGGCGGCTTTGCCGCGAGCTTATACGCGCAAAACAGC
Source organism: Oscillospiraceae bacterium (assembly GCA_021201735.1). Taxonomy (GTDB): domain Bacteria; phylum Bacillota; class Clostridia; order Oscillospirales; family Oscillospiraceae; genus JAJQEJ01. Next base: position 37,986 of record JAJQEJ010000019.1, read on the forward strand.
ACCACGACCAGGGCGGAGCAGATGACTAACCCGCGATAAAAATATTTCCAAGCGCGTTGTATCGGCGAACAGCGCGCCTTTTTTCTTTTGCTTGACATATGGTATTCCTCACTTGTTTTGCATTATGTTAACAAAAAACAGTATACCCGTTTTTCTGCCATAACACAAGGAGAAAGATACAAATTTTATCTTTTCGCAAGAAATAGAACCCGTCAATCGTCTAACTCCGCTTTTAAAATGGCGCCGGTCACGGCGTTGATTTCATACTCATATTTGATCTTCCCCACACGGAACTCGAGTTCATAGACCTGCACCCCGTCCTCTTCGTCCTGCTTTGCCTTGCTGAAGGTGACCTCGGAAGCGCTCAGGCCCGCGTCCTTGAGGGCAATGTCCTTTGCGGCCTCCAGCCCAATGAGTGACGATACGGCGGTCACCGCTGGGGTAGACGCCGGTGCAGTGGTCGCTGTAGCGGGGGCAGCGGACGCGGCCGGGGCCTGCACCTTTATATTATTCCCCTTCTGCTCCTTCTGCAAAATCGCCCCGGTCGTGGCGTCGATCTCATACTCGTACTCCGTCCCCGCGCTCACAAACTCCAGCTCATAGACCATCTGCCCGTCGTCCGTATCGAGGCTGACCTCGTAGAAGGTGGTCGCTGCCGCGCTTAGCCCCGCATCGGCAAGGGCGATCTCTTTGACCACGTCGGTGCCCAGATACGCCGCGCTCGACGCCGTTCCCTCCGAGCTCACGCCGGCGGGGGTCTCCTGCCGCGCCTCAATGAGCAGCTTAATGTCGTTTACCTGCAGCTTTGCAAGGTTTTCCGCCGTGAGCGTGGCGTCGAGCGCCACCAGCTTCTGAATCAGCGACGCCTTTCCCTCCGAAATGCCGTACTGCTCCGCAAGGGCCTGGACAGAGGCGTCCTCCGTCACCGTCTGGCTGAGCACCGAGCCGTCCAGATTGTTGGCGCGCAACAGCTCTCCCACCCTCTGCGCCAGATGCTCCTGCAACTGTGTGGCCTTGGCCGGGTCGCTGTTTTCCACACTGATCAAAACGGAATTCGCAAGCTCGCTGATATACCCGTGTGTGAGCATGGAGCCGATGAGTGCGTTGACCGCCACATCCAAATCCACATTTTTCAGGTCCATCCCGTCCAGCACCACCTCCGCGTCCGCGTTCTGCGGCGTGACGGAGAGCACGCGCTCCCGCCGGTTGACCGTGAGCAGGATGCTGGGATTGACGTCCAGCGCAACGGAGGAGTCCGGCGTCAGATTCTGATAGGTATACATGCCGCCCAGCGTCAGCACCAGCACGGCAGCGGCGGCAACCACCCATGCGCGCAGCGCACGCAGGTTCGTTGTATGCCTTACCACAGGCGCTTCATACTGCGGCGCGGGCTCACGCGTCTCCCCTTTCTCTGCAACGGCTTGCAGGATACGAGGCAGCACATCGGGCGTCTCTTTTTCAATGGCGTCCGCCAGACGCATCTCCACTTGCTTTTTCATGTCACTCCCCCTCCTTTAACGCCAATTTCAGCTTTGCAAGCGCCCGGCGGTATTTTGAGAGCACCGTCGAAAGCGGCAGCTCCAGCACCTCTGCAATCTCTCTGTGCTTGAGGCCGGAGAGCGCGTGCAGCACCACAATCTCCCGCTCCTCCTCCGCGAGGGCGTCGAGCGCAGTCTGGATGAGCATCCGGTTGAGCCGGTCGCCGATGACGTCCTCGCCCGTGAGCGAGTCCGCCTGCTCAATGAGGCTAAAGTGCTGCCGCTCCTTGTCGCGCAGCTTCATCAGCGACAGGTTGCGGGTGATGGTTAAAATCCACGCCATCGGCTTACCCTGCGGATGGTACATTGCCGCGGCGTCCCAGATACGGAGGTAGACATCCTGCAGGACGTCCTCCGCGCTCTGCCAGTTGTGTAAAATGGAGAGCGCAAAGCCAAACACGGCGGCCTTCGTCTGCAGATAAAGCGCCTCCAGCGCCCCCGTGTCTCCGTCGGAGATGCGCAGGATCAAGTGCTCATCCACCTCCAGCGTCTGTGCGCGTTTGCGCCGCTTCGTCTCCTCCGCTGAGACAGTTGTCATCAAAAACATAGTGTAGCCTCCACCCTCCGATTAGATAATGTATCAACGACACAATTTATTGCATCAAAAAATTTTTTCATTGCATGCAATAAAACACATCTGCCCCGCATTAGTCTTAGTGAAAAGCGGAATCAACCGCAACAACAGAAAGGACTGAAACATGATGTTTACAACAACAAAGAAAAGAGGGGCCCTGCTCCTCGCCCTCGCCCTTGCTGTCACGCTTATCCTGAGCCTGTTCACCATCTCCTCCGCCGCGCGCCCGGTCACGAGCCTGACGGCCGAGCAGGCGGCGACAGCCGCCATCACCAACGCGGGACTGACGGAGGCCAAGGTCACCATTGCCGAAATTGAGCTCTATAACACGCAGGGTGTTTCCCGCTACGGCGTTGTCTTCCTGACCGATACCACCCGGTATAAATATGAAATCGACGCCAACACCGGCGCGGTGCTCGCCCAATACACAAACGCCATCTCCTACCGCAGCACCGACACTGCGACCTATCTCACAATGGAGCAAGCCCTCTCCTATGCCCTGACGGACGCCGGTCTCACCCGCGGCGCGGTTACCGTCACGGACGTCTCGCTCGACAGTGAAAACGGCGTACGGGTCTATGATCTGGAATTCCTCTCCGACACGGCAAAGTACGACTATGAGATCAATGCCGTCACCGGTGCTGTTGTGAAGAAAGAAGTCAAGACCATACAGACCGCCACAACTGGCACCACCACCGGCACCACAACCACAACCGGCACCCTGATCACCGCCGATGAGGCCAAGGAGATCGCCCTGAACCACGCGGGCGTTGCCGCGAGCAACGTGACGAAAATAAAAGCAGAGCTTGACCGGGACGACGGCATGACCATCTATGATGTGGAATTCAAAGCCTCCACCGGCCTAAAGTATGAATATGAGATCAACGCCGCGACCGGCAGTATCGTCTCATTCGAAATTGACGACTAATCCTTGCGTCATTCCCCGCCTCCATACTATGGGGGCGGGGTTTTTGATTGATCTTTCCTTCTTGCCGAATGGTTTCCCATCGGCATTATCTATAAAAGTATACCATATTAATTCACATTTCACAATATGCGAGCAAAACAATGGGGCTGCCCTGAACTCAGGGCAGCCCCACAGACCGTTTCATCGGTCTTACTTCATGCCGTTCTCGTAAGCCTGAATCATTTTCTTGACCATCTGGCCGCCGACAGAGCCCGCCTCGCGGGAAGTCAGGTCGCCGTTATAGCCCTGCTTCAGGTTCACGCCAACCTCGTTGGCAGCTTCCATCTTAAACTTGTTGAGCGCCTCACGAGCGTTGGGCACTACAGGCTGATTGCTAGTAGACATAATCTTACATCTCCTTCGAATTGATCAAAATGTGTGGATTAAAGAATCCAGACCTAGCATTGCCTGTGCAAACCATTCTATACGAAAAATCCGCCGCCAATTCTTTCCGAAAAAATAATTTTTAACATTTCCGTTATGCAATGATCGTGATCTCTCTGGTTTCTGTGTTGACATAATACTCTCCCGTATCGGTGACAATACGCCATGCGGGCACCAGCGTGTTCGGCTGGGCGGTCTGCACCAGATAGCCGCTCGACATGGTCTGTATCTCGGCGCACACACTGATTGCGCCGCTGTTAATCCCGGCAAAAAACGTGACGAGCGCCGTCGCGGCGGACATGGATACGCTGTTTCCTGTTTGCGACGGGGTGCCATCGAGATACGTGCCGTCAATGCCCTGCAGCTGGTGGTCACCATAGGAGAAAACAATGCGGTTAGAATAGACGGGAATGCCGTTCCACGTCTGGCAGTACGTCAGCTCTGTGCGCGCCTCCGTCTGCGTCACGCGCTCCAGCGTCGCCGCAATACCGAGTTTCTCCAGACACTGCGCCGCATGCACCTCGACCGTCTCGCCGTCCAGCGGCAGTCCGTCGTCAGAAAAGGTAAAGGAAAATTTACCTGTGCTGAAAAAATCCGCATTCCCCGCGTCTCCCAGATAGCTTGCGCTGATGCCGCTCACATTATCCTGTTTTTCCGCACCGCCCAAAAGGCTCACTGCCATCGCGTCCTCCCTGTCGCGCGCGCGGGTGATCTCCAGCGCGGCAAAGGGGATATCCGCGGGGAGATTTTCCGGGAGGAAAGATATCCCGTTTTTTTCCAAAATCGCAATCACCTGCTGCTTGCTCTCCTCCGCATGCTGGAGCTCAGAGCCCTCCCGCTGCACCACCAGCACAACCAGAAACGCGTTGAGCAGCAGCAGGATGACGATGATGATTGATTTGAGTTTAGACCATTCCATACCTTATATCCTATCCGCGTATGATCGCGCGACCCAGCCTGCGTTCGTCGTGCCGGTACCGCTGTCCTCATGCGAGAGCACCAGCTCTTTGCCCTCCTGCCCCAGCGCGCGCATCGCCGCCGCCGCCTGTTCCTCCCGCATGACCACCGTCGTCTCGCCCGTGTCCTCATAGGTGCGGAAGCGGAGTGTAAAGGACATAATTTTGCCGTCCTGAATGGAAAAGCGCGCCGCGTCCCCGCCATCTGTAAAGTACACCGGCGCGCCGCCGATCACATAGCCGTAGCGCACCTCATATTGCCCCGGCGCGTGCTCCTCCACACCGATGAGATAGAGCTCTGCCGCGCCGCTCATTGTGCCCACCGTCGCCTGCGCCAGTGCGTAGGTGTGCTCCACCAGATCGGCGTACCCGCCTCCCTCCAGCGGGTAGCGCGCCTCCTCCTCGCCGCTCGTGAAGGTGACTGTCCCGTCCGCGCCAAAGCGCAGTGCGTCCGCCCCGTCACGCACCACAATGCCGTTTTGCACGGTATACTCCGAGCTGACCTGCGGCTGGAACTGCACCGCGCGCTGCAGCTGCCTGATCTGCGCTTCGTCCTCCACACTCAGCGGTGTACTGCTATTGTAAATATGCGGCGTCACCGTCTCTGGCGTCAGCAGCACGTAGGCACCCAGCGCGCTGTATTCCGCGTCGGCGCCGAATTCGTAGACAAACGACGCCCCGTTGGGGGTGTAGGCGGCGAGCAGATTTTCCATATGCCCGGAATAAGATAGGCCTGTCTCACAGGCATAATATATGCCGTCCGTATCATTACAATAGTAGAGGCAGACGGTATCCTGCGTCTCGTCGCGCGCAAGCGCAAGCCGCCGCGTCTCTCCCTGCGGGATGGCTCCGCCGCCGTCCTCCGCCTCAAGCCAGCTGAGCAGCGCGTCCAGCGGCACCGCCTCCAGAAGCTGCGTGTAGACCCCCTGCCGCTCCAGCGCGGCGCGCCACGCCTCCTCCGTAATCTCCGTCTCGCTCGTTGCCGTGGAGAGCGCCCCTTGCAATAGCTCGCGAAAGCGGGTGAAGAAGTTATTGCGCTCGTCGGCGTCATAGCGCGCGCCATAACGGCCGTCCGTGGTGTTGACCGCAACCGCCACAGGGCAGACCGCGGCGGCGGCATCGGTGCTGTCCCCCGCCGTCGTGTCCGTCTGTTCCTTCCTGAAAAACATCTGTGTGATGCCGTTTAACAGCGTATCCCCGCCGAGTCCGCCGTCGAATATCCCGACCCGCGTCGTGAGGTACACGGCGGACGCCACCAGAAGGATGATCACGGCGTTCTTGCCCCACGCGAGCACCTTGCCCCGCCGCGTGCGCGCGGGGCGCGATTCAGCTCTGTTCGTCATGGCGCGGCCCTTCTATCAGCAGCTGAATGCGGATGCTCAGCCCCGGCTCCTGCTTGTCCACAAGTTCAAGGATTCCCTGATGCCGGTCGATGATCTCCTTGGCGATGGAGAGGCCCAGCCCCGTCCCGCCCGACTGTCTTGAGCGCGCCTTGTCCACGCGGTAAAAACGGTCGAAAATCCGCTCGCGATCCTCTTGCGGAATGCCGATTCCGTTGTCGGAAACCATCATCCAGACCCAGTCCGCGCGGTGGCCGACCGTGAGCGCAATTTTACCGCCGTCGGGTGTGTACTTCATCGCGTTAGACACCACATTCACCATCACCTGCACAATCCGCTCCCTATCGCCAATAATCTCCGGCATGTTATCCTCGTATTCCAGCGTCATCGTGTGCCCGTGCCGCTGCATCTCTATGAGCGTCGCCTTGTAGACGTCCCGCACCGCATCGGCAAAGGAGAAGCGGGCGAGCTTGAGCTCGCTGTACCCCGAATCAAAGCGGGAGAGGGTGAGCAGATCCTGCACGATGTTGGTCATGCGGTCGGACTCGTTTAGAATAACGCCGAGGAAGCCCTGCTCCGTCTCGCGCGGCAGTTCGCCGCTGTTTTCGGCGAGGGTCTCGGCGTAGGAGCGGATGTTCGTAAGAGGCGTGCGCAGCTCGTGCGAGACGTTGGCGACGAATTCCCGCCGCATGTTTTCCGTCTTGTACTGCTCGGTCACGTCGTGGATGACCGCCATCACGCCGCGCATCCGCTCCTTGTCAAACGGAACCATCACAAGCTCCAGATTGTGCCCGTTTACCTCTTTTCTCCCGTCCAGATATTCGGACTGTACAATGTCCAGCACACTCTGGAAGGGGGCGATATCACCAAAGAGCGTGTCGTAATTTTCCACCCCGCCGATGGGAATTTTCCGGCCGAGCATCCCCTCCGCCGCGGGGTTCGCATGGATCACCGCGCCGTCGCGGGAGAAGGCGACCACGCCGTCCTTCATATACAGGAAGAGGGTGTCGAGCTTATTGCGCTCATTTTCTTCCTTGCGCAGCGTCTCCTGTAGACGCTGCGCCATGGAGTTAAACGTCTTGGTGAGCACGCCAATTTCGTCCTTTGCCGATACCTCCAGCTTGTGGGAAAAATCTCCTCCTGCAACCCGCTCGGCCCCCTCGGTCAGGCGCTCAATGGGGGTGGTGAGCGTTTTGGAGAGCAAAAAGGACAACAGCACCGATATGGCAACCCCGAACAGCAGCGCACCCATAATGAGCGTGATAAACTCCTGATTCAGACTGTTGACCGTCTCCTTGCTGTCCACAATGTAGACAATATACGGGGTACTCCCCCGCGTAATCCAAAACGCCATATCCATGTATGACGCGGAGAGATCACTCTCCGTCCCCGATTCCCCACTCAGCGCGGCGGAGAGATTTGGGGTAATGTCCATCACTTTCCCGATGTATTCGCTCTCCTCGTCGGAGGAGGCGAGACACACGCCGTCTTTCCCGTCGAGCACATAGTACCAGCGGCTGCGGTTGTCCACGCCCAGCGTGCGGGTGTAGGAGTCGAGCACGCCCGCCAGCATCTGCGCACCGTCCTCCTCCCCCTCCTCCGCGGTACTCAGGTCGGTGACAAACGTGACGTCGGTAAAGGCCTCCGCCATCTGGTTGTGGAACACATTTAAATAATACCCCACCACGGAATTGATCAGAAACGCCCCCACAACGACCATCAGCGAGACGATCAGCAACGTCATGATGAGCATCAGCTTCATATGTAAACTGCGAAACACTCTCCCGTAACTCCCTTCCGCGCCAGCCTCAGTATTCATATCTGAATCCTAAACCTGAAACAGGTACCCCATCCCGCGCCGCGTGAGAATAAACTGCGGCTGTGCGGGGTCGTCCTCGACCTTCTCGCGCAAACGCCGCACGGCGACGTCGACCGCCCGGACATCGCCGACGTAGCCCTCGTAATTCCATACCCGCTCCATCAGCACCTCGCGGGAAAAGACCTTCCCCGGCGACGCGCTAAGGAAATACAGCAGCTCATACTCCCGCTGCGTGAGGTCGAGCGCCTTGTCATCCTTATACACCATCATCAGGGCGGAATCGAAGCGGAACCGCCCCAAAACCTGCCGCTCCGGCGACGATTCGTCCGCAGACTGCGCGGCGCTCTCCGCCATACCGGTGCGGCGGATGTTCGCCTTCACCCGCGCCAGAAGCTCCCGCATGGAAAACGGCTTTGTCATATAGTCGTCCGCGCCGACCTCCAGCCCGAAGACCTTGTCGGTCTCCTCCTCCCGCGCCGTGAGCATGATGACGGGCGTGCAGTTGTTCTGCGCGCGCAGGGCGCGGCACACATCAAAGCCGTTCCTGCTCGGCAGCATGATGTCCAGCAGGATCAGATCCGGGTTTTTTGCGAGCGCCAGCTGCAGCCCCGTGTCACCGTCATACGCCACCAGTATCTCGTATCCCTCTTTTTCCAGATTAAACGTGAGGATATCCACAATGTTCTTTTCATCCTCGACAATCAGAATCTGCTTACGCAATATGGTTTACCTCCCAGATAAATTGAGCCGGTTGATCCTAACAAAATTATTTCTATTGTAACATAATTCATCACAATGCGCTACTATCAAGTTTTCCAATCCCGGTAATCTTTACAGATATCCAAAAGTCAGCATCTGCATTATAATAGTATGCAAGTTTCTTTAGAGTGTTTGCTCAAATGTAGTGTGAGGAGGCCAACATATGACCATTCAGCCTATCGGGCCGGGTAGTATCGCATTTTACATCTCCGCCGCCGATCTGAAGACGCAAGGTATCGTACCGCAGAAGCTCACCACGGAGAAGGCGCGCACCTTTGCCCGCGCCGCGCTGCTCGACGCAGGTATCCCGCTCGACGGTGCCATTGAAATAGAAGCGTATCCAGAAGTCAGCGGCGTGCTGATTTTTGCAAGCGTCAAGCAGCAGGCGCGCAGCTGGTTTTGTTTTCCCGATTTTGAGGATCTGCTCCGCGCCGCGTATGCCATTGACACGCCGCCCCAGGAGGCTGCGCTTTTCTGGTTTGACGATGCGTACTGGCTCTCGCTCCCGAGCGAGTTTGAGCGCCTTACGGCCCGTCTGTCCGAATTTGGCAGAGAACAGACGCAGGCCCCATTTCTCGAGAGCAGTCTTGCCGAGTATGGCAGAACAGTTCTGGAGGAAAACGCCCTCGCCCGTCTGCGCGAGAGCTTCCCGCGGGAATCGGGTGCGGAAACGACGCGTCAGACTGTAGACAAAAGGTGACGGCTTGCAAGTCGGAAAGGAAGAAAGAGTGAAAGACTAGCTCTCAGGCAATGTCAAGAGTATTTTTACAATAATATCACGGTTTTATTGTAAAAATACTCTTGACAAGTGTGCTATAATCAGGTTGGAAGCATTTTCTGTTTCCACTCCGGCACCGAACAGGAGGTGACTCCATGCCACAGCGCGGCATCAAAATTATCGCAAAAAACAGCAAGGCGTATCACGACTATTTTATCGAAGACAAACTGGAAGCGGGCATGGAGCTCTTCGGCACGGAGGTCAAGTCCATCCGCAGTGGGAAGGTCAATCTCAAGGATTCCTATTGTATCGTTAAGAACGGGGAAGCGCATGTCCACGGCATGCATGTGAGTCCCTATGAGCAGGGGAACATCTTTAATAAGGACCCCATCCGGCCCCGCCGCCTGCTGCTGCACAAGCGGGAGATCACCAAGCTGTACGCCGCCGTGAAGCAGGACGGGTACGCCATTGTACCGCTCGCTGTCTATTTTAGCGGCTCTCACGTCAAGCTGGAAATCGGGCTTGCCAAAGGCAAAAAGCTCTACGACAAGCGCGCGACCGCCGCCGCTAAGGACGCGAAACGGGAGATGGACCGTACCCTCAAGCAGCGCAGCCGGTCGGAATGATCAAAAATATAAAAAATCCAGGAGGTCAACCATATGGCACAGAATCCTATCGTTACGTTTGAAATGGAAAACGGCGGCAAGATGGCCGCGGAGCTCTACCCCGACGTTGCGCCCAATACAGTCAACAGCTTTCTCTCCCTCGCGCGCTCCGGCTATTATGACGGCCTGATTTTTCACCGCGTCATCCCCGGCTTTATGATTCAGGGCGGCTGTCCGCTCGGCACAGGCACCGGGGGCCCCGGCTACAACATCAAGGGCGAGTTTTCCAGCAACGGCTTCCCGAACGGCCTGCGCCACGAGCGCGGCGTGCTGTCCATGGCGCGCACCATGTCGCCAAACTCCGCCGGCGGGCAGTTTTTCATCATGGTCGAGGATGCACCCCATCTCGACGGTGAGTACGCCGCCTTCGGCAAAGTCATTGAAGGGATGGATACCGCCGACGCCATCGTCGCGACCAAGCGCGACGGGATGGATAAGCCGGTCACCGACCAGCGGATCAAATCAGTTACCGTAGAGACGTTCGGCGAAGATTATGAGGAGCCGGAGAAGCTCTGATACGCAAGTAATTCCGGTCAACTCCCCCATTCGGGCGGTATGTATCTATATCCGCCCGCAATCTGGGGGCGCACTGGTTTCGACGGGGATGTGGAGCTGCGGATAGCGGGCGGATGCGCCTATCATCCAAAAAATGGGCAAACTTTATAAATTAAAGAACGACGATAACGTAGTTCTCGCTGCAGCTTAATGCAGCCGTCCTGCCCGGAAGGACCACGAGCCGGGTTTGGGCGTCGCTTAGTGGTGCCCGTGTGTGCGCAAAGCTTTGAGCGCACCATGAACAATGAAGCTACCAACCCCCGGAGTGTGACGGTTCACGCCGGGGCGCGGGAATGTAAATAACCGTCTGCGCCCGGAGAAGTCCTCAAGGAAGCGTTCTCGGACAGGGGTTCGACTCCCCTCGCCTCCACCAGATAAAAGCCTTGTACCACAGTCGGTACAAGGCTTTTTTATATTCGGCTTAACCCGCTTAATAACCCACTTTTTCCTATCGTCCCTCCATATCCCCCCTGACCAGCTCCAAAATGTAGGCATTCAGGCTCATGCCCTTTGCTTGGGCGTGGGCCTTTATTTTGTCGCGGTCGCCTTTGGGGACGCGAATTTTGATATCATCCAACTTGCCTAAATATTTCTCAATAGATTCCCGGCGCGCATCAGACAACGGCATGTCATCGCCTCCTTTGGTTGCATTATACCATAAGCCGCATTGCATGGGTACATACAATATAGACAAATGTATGGGTGCATATTCGTTCATCTTGCCAATTGTTTTGTATGGGTACATACTGTATAATAATAAATGTCAGGAGGGGAAACCCACCGACACAGCACCTTGACAACCGAATATCCGACACCGTATAATATGGACAAGGAGTGATTCCAATGAGCAATGAAGAAAAAATCCTAGAACTTCTTTCTCGCATGGACGAGCGTATATCAAGCATAGAATCCAACATGGCAACAAAAGCCGATGTCACAGCCATTAACGAAAGGTTAGACTGTTTGGAAGACAGCCAAGAAGAAACCCGCAGCGGAGTAAACCGCCTGCTGGAGTGGGCAGACAAATGTGGATACGTGATTAAGTTCCCCCTGCCAGAAATTTAAACAGGAGACGGTGCCGGATATTCGGTGCCGTCTTTTTCTTTTTCAGCAAAAAAAGAGTAGCGGGCCCCACTAAAGCGCCGCTACTCAAACCCGAAAAGGTGAGCCGGGAGCCTTACCCCGGCCACCTTGATTATAACAAGGTAGGGCAGAAAAATCAAGGAGGATGTGAAGTGAGACTGACCGCGTGAGATGCAATGTCACGCACCAACGCCGCCCTTCAAGGCGGACGGGTATAGCAGTCGTAGCGTCTCGCGTCCTTTTGGGGTAATCAGGGTCTGCGTGCCACTCCACTCTGTTTTCTCGTTTAGGCATTCCTTGATCTCGAACAAACCAGACTCTACATATTGCTGGTACGGCATCAGCTTCCCGCGCTTATCGCGATAGACATACTTCCGCTCCAGAAGAAAACCGACAAAGCACTTGGGGCCAACATTCAGTTGCTTTGCGGTCTCTCTGAAATTGGTAAGTAAGTTTCGGTCTACCAACTCGTCAAAATAATCTGCCTTTGGTGCCATGATCTGGTTGTCCACCGTCAGCGCGGAATTGGCAACCTCCAGCGCCTTACGCTTGTTCTGCTCATCTTTTAGTGCCGTGGCAATCTGGATGATGGTGTCCGGGTTAAGTAATGCCGCCTCCAGTGTCTCAGGTGTCATGTATGCGCCATGCTTGCGGATGGCGGGGAGGACTTCCGATGTGACCCACTTCCGAAACGGCTTGGCTTCCGGTTTGTCTGAGCGGAGAATGACATTGTAGAGGCCGCTTTCACTGATGATGTACATTTCGCGCTCCTGACCACCTGACACGAATTTGGTTCGGGTCAGCTCATCGGCGTCCAGCCGTTCGGCTGTTTTGTTTGTATCAGAAAGCCCCAACGCCACACACACATCTTTGAGAACAAACCATGGTTCACCGGCCTTCTGGATGGTGCGAATTTCGTTGTTTTCGTAGTTAAAAATCTGCATTTCGTTACTCATAATAATTCACCTCCTCTCTGCTCACGTTCCAGTTGTCAGGAATCCCGCGCTTGTACCTTGGGCTGGCCTTGACCGCTTTATACTGGACTTGGCGCGCCGACTGCGCCGCTTCTCCGTCCAGCAGGTATCCTGTCTGGTTATTTAATTTGGAGGAACCACCACGCGCCTTTAACTTTGCCGTGGGTGTTCGGGGTTGCTTTTTGCAGGGGAAGCGGCTATAATGGAGACATACCATTTTTAATGGTACCGGGTTTGATGTTATCTCCCCCGGCTGCGGTATTAACCTCTCAGGGCTTCAACCGCACTGTGCAAGACCTTACAGGGCTTGCCGTTGGCATACCAGATGCCGTCACGTTTGACCAGTGTCATGGTGTGTCTCCCTTCTGCCGTCTCGGTCTGTCCACCGGGGCGGCGGTTTTATTGTCGGCGGGTCTCCCCTGCTGACAATGTTATTATAGCCTATCTGTATACAGATAGCAATTGGCGTAATCCACAAACATCTGCATACAGCTTTGTCTATTTTATCTGTACACAGACATCTCTTTGTATGCTACTATAATCAAAGGGAAGGAGGACGGAAAGTGTCACCAAAATCCCAGCAGCAGCGTGAGGCGGCGGAGAAGTACCTAAAAGAAAAAGTGGAAACGATTGCAGTGCGTGTTCCCAAAGGGAAAAAGGATGTTATCGTAGCCCATGCAGCCAAGCACGATGGAAGCGTAAACGCGTTCATGAATAGGGCTGTAGAAAAAACAATGGAACTTGATAACTCCGCCACAGATGAAAACCCGGAGGCTAAGTAGTCCTTAGTCTCTGGGTTTTCCTCAACTGCCAACCGGGCGATATAATGGAATACCTCCCGGAAGAACTTGACTAACCCAACCCGTCTCCGTATAATAACAGAAAGAGGTGACGCACCATGAACAATGAAGAAAAAATCTTGGAAATGCTTGCCCAGATGCAGACCACCATGGTTACAAAAGATGAACTGGCGGCAATGGAAAAACGCATCCTTACCGAAACAAACCACAACATGAAAGTCCTGCTCGATTTGGAAGTCCAGCCCCGATTGAAGATACTTGCAGAAGGAATTATGGACATACAAGAAAAGCTTGTGCCCCGCTCTCGTGTGGATGAACTGGATGTCAATGGCAATCTAAAAATGCACAAAAAGGGCGGGGAAAAAATGTACAAAAGCGGCATCAGGGATTTGCCTTATCAAACAGGGTATTGTTGGCCTGCACTTTCTGCTTCATGTACTCCTTGCGCTCTTTGAGCCTGTAACTGTCACCCTTGATATGGATGACGGTACAGTGATGTAGGACACGGTCAAGGATGGCGGAAGCGATGGTGACATCGGCGAATATGTCGTTCCACTGAGAAAAGGTCTTGTTGCTTGTGAAGATGGTAGAGGCTTTCTCATAGCGCCTTGCAATAAGCTGGAAGAAGAGATTTGCGCCCTGCATATCCATAGGCAGGTATCCAATCTCGTCAATGATGAGCAGTTTGTAACGAGCCAACGCCTTGAGTTTATCCGGCAGGCGGTTCTCGAAATGAGCCTTCTTCATCTGCTCAATGAGGGTATGGCAGTTGATGTAGTAAGTAGAAAACCTGTGGCTTGCCGTCTCCATGCCGAGGGCAGTGGCAAGATGGGTCTTGCCAACGCCTGGAGGGCCGAGAAAGACAATGTTCTCTGTGTTTTCTAGGAAGCGCATGGTTCGCAGTTCCTCAATCTGGCGTTCATCAATAGAGGGTTGGAAGCTGAAATCGAACTCAGCGAAGCCTTTTTTCATGGGGAAGCCGGACATCTGAATTTGTTTTTCAATAGCCCTGCGGTTCTTGTTTTTTGCTTCCTCCGAAAAGATGTAGTCGAGGATTTCCACAACATTGGTGTTCTCCTTGAGCGCCCTTTCGAGATAGTTATCCAATATCTCAAGGGTGTTTTTCATTTTAAGACGCTCAAGATTTTCCCGCAGCCTTTCGTAGGTAAATTCGCTCATAAGGCCACCTCATCATAGACAGACAGATCGTGGATTTGAACGGGTTTGTCGAATATATCCGCATCATCCAACAGGGTGTTCTCTACATCGAAAGACTGCTTCACCGTAAGCCGATGGTAATGAATGGGGTTGACCACCATGTCTTTCTTCTGGTAGGATATTCGATGGACGGCGACCTGCTTGCCTTCGTGGTAGACTGCGAGCGTGTTGCCCAAAGCCACGACTGCCACATCGCGTCCGGTGTATTCTGCTGGTACAGAATACTGATTACCGCCGTACGAGATGAGGCAGTCTTTTTGTACACGCCGCAGATTAATTTTGTCGATGATGTATTCACGAATGAGAGGATTGAGCCTCTCTTTTTTCATGCGTTCAAAGGGTATTTCCCCAGTCGTGCCATGCTCCTTGGCATTGACCTTGTTACACCAAGCAATAGCTTGTCCGTTCAGGTCATCTAGGGATTTGTACTTGACACCCACCATAAAGTTGTCCCTGACATACCGCACAGTGCGTTCTATCTTGCCTTTTGTCTGACCACGATACGGACGGCACAGAACCGGCTTGAAGCCGTAGAACCCGGCAAAATCTTCGAACTGGCGGTTTAGCGTGCTCTCCTCCTGTTTCATCAGCCGCTTGATGACAACCTGTTTCATATTGTCATACAGAATTTCTTCCGGATAGCCATTATAGTACCGGAAAGCGTTCACATGGCAGCGAATCAGTGTGTCGGTGCTCATATCCGTCACAAACTCGATGTATCTCATGCGGGAAAAACCCAGGATCATCAGGAAACAGTATAGTTTCTTTTCCTCGCCATTTTCGCGCACCCTGTAATCCTCGAAAAATGCCCAATCTACCTGTGCCTGAAGCCCAGGCATTGTCTCAAAACGCACTGTCGCCTGTTCGTTGAGCTGTTCCTTCTTCCCACGAACATAGTGCTTGACCACGCTGTAGCTGCCGTCGAAGCCCTGTTCCTTTAGCTTCTCCCATATTCGCATGGCACTGTATGGCGCTTCCTCCAGCCACATTGTTATCTGCGCTTTGTATGGGTCGAGTTTTGACGGCTTTGAGTCTGTCAGAACGTATTCCGGCCGGCTCTCGCTCTCGGCGTATTTCTTGGCCGTCCGCCGGTCAATGTTATACTTCCTCCCGATTTCGCTGTAGCTTAGTCCTTTTTGATGGTCTGTTCTGATTTCCATCCAGATTGCTCCTCTCATTTTTTCACCCTTTCCGGTGTCCTGCCGCACCGGAAATAGTGTATCATTATGCTTTCCGAGAAGCCATATCTGTACATTTTTTAATTGCCACTTTTGTTCATTTTATCACTGACACTGACATGTCATACCCACAAAAGGCTGTCTTAAAAATATTGAGGCAGATGACGGATTATGATATAATCAAAACACGCAGAAATATGCAGAAATGAGATGTTGCCATGAAGAAGACTCTTTGTTCCATATTGTGCATAATGCTTGTTTTGATGCTGTCATCGTTTGTAAAGGTCAGTATAGACTCATCTGAAAATATGAATCCGTCAGCTTTTACTGAGCCCAACAACAACAAAGAGGAGAAACAGACATATAGCTCGCATCTTGAGGTCACAATTGCAGAGCACTTTCCTTCCTTCACATTTGACATTGAAAAAGTCGGAGAGGAAGATGCTAAATGGAATGTTTATCAAATTTCTATCGCTTGCCCGGAGGAGCCTGATTTAATTTCGCAGACCTTCGAATTATCCAGCCCGTTCGAAAGCGGGTTGAGTGGAGTTCTATCCTTTGTCGATATTGATTGTGATGGATATCTCGATATAGAACTCGTAAATTATCGAGGGGCGGCTAACATTGGGCGGGAATATTATCGTTGGGATAGTCATTCAAATGAATATGAGGAGGCTCCTTTTTTTGAAATGGGAGGAGTTGACTATGAGATATTCTCCGATACAAGACAGATTATTGTAACTACGCACTCAAGTGCTTCGACGTACAGCAGAGTTCTATATCAGCTTATTGATGGTGAATATCTCGAACTACGCACTGAATATGCGCAGGTAATTGCTGATGACGATCAATATAAATTTGAAGTACATATCCTCAGTGAGCAAGGTGAACTATATTCTGAAACACTTTCACAGGAAGAATATTTCGGCACAAGGAATAACGATGAAAGCGGCCTCGTAAGGGAACATTTTTTGCGATTCGGCAGTGCTGAACCAAATGAGCGATTTGATGTGACCATCGAAACCTATGTCTGTGACAATGCAAATCCAGACGCAAACATATCCATTGAATATTTACAGATTGATGGGCTGCTAGATACAGAAAAGCAGCAGCGTATCAATCAGATACTATATGAACGTGTCCTTGATTTTCAAGGTGCATATGAGTGTAATCCTGATGACCTATATGACCTTTCCGGATTGATGGAATATGATGTTGACGCAGAATATACCGCTTATGGAAGCATTCTCAGCGTCCGCTACAGTCTTTCTTTCTGGCATACGATAGCTGCGCATCCGTCGACATACTTGTATACAATGGTAATAGATGTAAGAACAGGTGAAGCACTTATACTTTCAGATCTCCTGATTCTAAATGATGCCTTTGAGGAAATGTTCAATGAGGACAAAATAGCCCTGACTAGGGTAGTAGAAGTGCCAACAGAGATATATGAGAATTTTTATGCTGAATTACATGACAGTATTATAGCTGGATATTCTAGTAAAAGCGGATTTTATCTCACAACGAATACAATCGGATTTGTCTTCGATGTGCCCCATGCTGTCGGAGATTATTGGACTTTTGAAATTGCTTATGACGACATCTCCGATTTTCTTAACCCAGACGTTCAAGGGCTTATCGTGCATAAGTCCAGCGTCGATATTGGGAATTGCTGAAGACAAAGTGGAATACAGGACGGGCGGTCATGCCGAGAAATTCTGTACTTGAGGCCGTATTGGTTAAAAATCCAAATTTCGATGATTTGGATGCTTTATCGATGGCGATCACCTCTGCATCTTTTTTATTCGGTTATGCCAGTTATAAAAACCGTTAACCGCTATTGGTTGGCGGTTTTTATCTCTTAATCGTATGCATTGACTTTTATGTCCTTATTTTGTTGAATTTCACTTCATTCAAATTTTAACAAAATATATTAAAAAGCAATACTCTTTGAGATATAATATACGTAAAATGCTTTAATATTGAGAATTAGGTGAGGAAAATTATACAGGAAAATTATAAAATTGAGATGCTATTAAAAATAGAAAATAAAGAAAGAAGTGTTTTTACTCAGTGCGATAAAATAGTAAATACATTAAATTTAAATGATAAATTGAATATATACCAAGACGGAACGCAATGCAAAATTCGACTTGGCAGAAATATTTTCGACTTTTTAATAATAATGGAACCCAGCGGAGATATTTTCTCTCTCACAATTACAGCTGTTATGGATGCCCTTGATCATTTGGTTCTTTCAGGTATTCTCGAAGGTTTAACAAGTGTTGTTAGAGAGATCAAAATAACTATTTTAGAGAATTTTAAAAATTGTAGTTATGAAATACTTTGGGATGATGTCGGTATATATTATGCTACCATGGCGTTCCCAATGATCATTAAAATAGAAAACTTAATGAGGAAACTTATAACAAAGTTTATGCTCGTTCCAGCTGGCATAGAGTTTTTTAATAATATTCCTAGTGATATAAATGTTCGTGATCGCAAAGATGATGATAGTGGATGCTTACATAACATAGATTTTATTGATTTGAGCAATTATATTTTTAAAGCACGCCCCCTAAAAAGTACAGAAAGTTTAATAAGTATAATTAATAGTCTAAATGACAACACTTTACCAGAAAATATAAATTTAATGGACTATCAATATAACAGTTACTGGAATCGATATTTTAAAGATATTATTCAAAATTGTTCAGACACGGATGGCGAGGTAATAAAAAAACAGTGGGAGACTCTTTATAAGTTGCGTTGTAAAATTGCTCACAGTAGGTTTTTAAGTTTAGATGAATATGATAAAATTAAAGAGATTTGCCTCAAGTTAAATAATATTTTCACCTCTGCACTTGATAAATTAGGTAACATTGCTCTATCTTTAGAGAGCAAAGAATCTATATCAGAAGATATTTTTAAAGAAATTGATGGTGAGAACTGGTCAGATAAATTATATGGAATTATTGTTGAAAACTTTGATGACGAATTTACACTAAAAGAAATTTATGCTTATGAACCAATATTAAAGGCGCAATACCCGGATAATAATACAATTCAGGCATCAATCAGACGCAACCTTCAAAAACTCAGAAATAATGGAAGAATTGTTTTTTTAGATAATGGAAGATATAAAATTAAAAAATCTTGACAATGCAGTTGCCACTTTGCTAATCAGAGTTATAATCACACTGTTACAGCAAAGCCCCCTACAAAGTGAAAATATAATTTTGTTTTTGGTGCGGTGTGGTCCACCATAATTAGGTAAATCCATGTAACCACTGAGATTACAGGGCTCAGACTGAAGACAAAGTGTTCTTTTTATGAGGAGCTTTTCTAGAGAAACTGGCACATTTTCTTGCAAATTGACACTTTGTTAACAGGTCCCTTATTGTACGTTATCAATAGACTGGTGCGGACTGCTGTGATATAATCATAAAAGACTTACCAATACCTTAATGCATATTAAAAGCTGAACGTCAGCTTTAGCGAAAAAAACGTGGAGGTATCATAGCTATGGCACTTGATCTTGTGGGATGGAATGTTGTTTTGGATTCCGATCATGCGGAAAATCTGTCTGCATTTTACGAAAGGTTGCTGGGCTGGACACGGTTTAAAGGCGAAGAATATACAGTTCTGGTAAATATAGAACAAAAAGGACTTCCGACTTGGATTACCTTTCAACAAGTAGATGATTATGTACCGCCCGTTTGGCCTGCGACACTGGATAAGCAACAGCAGATGGCGCATTTAGACTTTCATGTCGCGGATGTGGAAGACGGCGTGAAGTATGCCCTGTCGTGTGGCGCAACCATGTCTGAAATCCAATTCGATGATCGTTGGCGCGTAATGCTTGACCCTGCGGGACATCCGTTCTGCATACTGCCTACAGTCACGCCCTGGATGTAAGAAATTTAAGTTTGCCAAATTCCAGTTTATCGGCTTTCGTAGCAAACGGCTGATTAATTGGCCATTTGCTGACATGTACAAATTAACCAGTTGCACCAAACGCAAATAATCCGAACCCTTCACGACAGATTGTTCCTGTTGGTGAAGGGTTCGGATTTTTGTTGTATCTGAAAATGGCGTTCTATGGACTGCCCATATCAATACTGGCCGTTGCGATGAGTTCTATTCGGCTGACTACGCTCGCTCTTACCGTATTTTGTATGGTACCCGTTGCGTCAAGGTTCGCCAGCACGCTAAAGGTCAGCGTCTCGGTTACACCGCCACCAATATTGCCAACATAGACAGTAAGTGTAGTCGTTGCGCTATCAAAGGTATACTGTCCCTGGCCGGTCCCCATCGAAATGAGTGCGCCATTGAGCGCTACTGTATCCGGTATGAACGTAACATCCGCGGGAAGAGCGTCTGTGATAACTACACTGGGCCAAAAGGAATCCGGGCTTCCTGCATTGCCTGCGCGAACGATAAACTGGAGCGTATCCCCCGGCAAATAAATCGAGGATCCCGGGGTGCTCAGGTTTGCAATACTCTTGGTTAAAAACGGATCATAATCGGGCAAAACCGTGGTAGGCACTTCAATGCTGGGTAGTTTGCCCGGTTCCGTCTGGATGGCGGTTAGAATATCCCCTACAACGAGCTCTTCATCGGCAGGGACGTCCACAGACCAAGTTCCGTCCGGTTCAACCGTAGTGGTCAATTCTGTACCGTCCGGCAATGTGACCACAACTTCAGACCCCGGTACTCCAGTCCCGGTAATGACGGTATCTCCCTCATAAATGAAATCGAATACAGGCGGATCGCTGATTAATATTGGAATATTTGCGATTGCAAAGTCGCTGATGGATAGGCCGTTTATCGTAATCGCGCCATCCGCCGCAACAACCACCTGATACACATTGCTGTTAGGCTCGTAGCCAGGAGACGCAACGGTCTCGGTAAGTTGATACGTTCCGGCCGGGAGAACGCCGAAATTTACCAAACCATCTGTGCCGGAAACAATTGTGTTAATTACTGTACCGTTCTGCGTGAGGGCAAAGGTGGCTCCGACCACGGGCAGCCCTGTTGACTCATCCAGTTTCAGAAAAGAGAGTTCCTGTTCGTTTAGTGGAATATTGCTCAGGATAAAGCCGTTTGCAGGCTGCCCCATGATCGTAATGCTTCCGTTTTGACTGACGATAACCACTAAACTTTGCGTGTCCATCTGAAAACCCGGGGGCGGGGTGATTTCTACCAGATCGTATGTCCCAGGCGACAGGTCGGTAAATGTGACCTGACCCGTTGCATTAGACACCGTGCGGGCAATCTCTGATGATCCCATATACAGCGCATATACCGCTCCGGCAAGTGGCATGCTGTTTTCAGCATTCACCTTGATCGCCGTGAAAGAAAACGAAATCGGTGTGTTGCGAATCACGAGCTGGGGCGTGAAGACACCGTCAACAAATATGCGTCCACAAACATCTGCAAATAGATTATAAGTTGTGTCATTTGGAAGATAGTTGGGCGGAGTGCTTAGCTCCTGTAACACGAAGGCTATGCATGGAGGTATATAAAACACTAAATCTCCGTTCGCGTCCGTCGTGCCGCTGCATATAAGATTGTTACAGGAAGTGAGTCCAAAAACAACGCCGGATATTCCAGCCCCTGATACGCTGTCAATTTTTCGAATAGAAAGAGGAATACATTTGCTGATACTACAACAAGTTTGATTGTATTTCATAGCGAATTACCTTTCTTAATCTAGACCTTACATAGAGCTCGCTACTATAGTATATGAGACAGATGTATTCTGATTGAATGATAACGTACCATGAGGCAATTTTAGTTGCAATCTTCCATTCTGGACCGTTCCAGGCTGTTTTTCTTGACCCGTTATAGCGATATATAGTATAATACATAGTAAATACTCAAAAGAGATAGAAAATGGCATAAAAGTAGATGGGAGGGTGATGGAATGCGGACAAAAAAATATACCAGTTGGATTTGTATCTCTCTGGCAATCATCATGCTGATTGGTTGTTTTCCTGTGCAAATCGCGGCGGCAAGCGGGACTACGCATCTCATTAAATTTAAAAGCGGCACCGCAGAAGACGGGGTGACAAGCAAGGTGGTGTATACCAGTGAAGTAACCTATGGCGATCTGATTGGCGCGCCCACCACCGACGTGCTGTGGTCATTTGAATGGCCGGCCGACAAAGAAATCACCGGCTGGTATTTAGAGGGGGATGCCGCCAAAACCGCTTTGGATTTCAGCACGCTCACCTGTACCGGGGATATGACCTTTCTCCCCATTTACGGGGACTGCACAACCTGTTACGTGTTCTTCGCGTCGGATGGGCTGAGCACCACCATGAAAAAAGTGCCAAAGGGTGACCGGGTCAGCGAGCCCGCCGACCCGGTCAGGGAGGGATATACCTTCCAATATTGGTCTCTCGACGGCACAACTGCGTTTTCATTTACGACACCCATCACCTCCCACACGACACTGCGCGCGGTATGGGAGGCGCAGGAAGTATCCTTTAAGGTCATGTTTTATGTGGAGAAGGCCGATATGGACGCCGATGGCACCCCCGGCGATTTTTCAGAGTATATTTTTGCCGAAACCCATGTCCTCAAGGGAACCGCAGGGGAAAACACGAACCTTACGAAGGAAACGCTCTCGTCCTACGGGCTTGACGCATACTTTAACGGAACAACAACAGCAGATACAGGGCTAAAATATATGGAGTTTCAGGAGGCCTTTAATAAAGAGATCGCCGGTGATGGTACCACGGTCATAAGCGCCTTTTTGCTGCGCAAGACTTACGAAATCTGCTATGATATTAACAACCATTATAGCACTTATTTAATCACAGACACCCGCTATGGCATGATCATTGACGGAGAGACCTATACATCCGTCGACAATCCCGTCTATACCACCAAGGTGAAGATAGGCAACCAGTTTAATGGCCCAAACACAGAAACGGAGTTCTTTGCCCCGACCCCAAATGATGACTACAGAGTCCTGCACTGGTATACTGATCCCAACATGGCCGGGCATATCTGGTTTTATAGTACGACCCTTTTCCCGACCACCGGTTTGTCACCTAACTTTGTCAGCGCGGACGGACAAACAGAAGCCTATACATTTGGGGCATATTGGGGCAATGGCGCGATAGCGATCCCAACGCGGGAATGGTATGAGCCGCTTGCGTCGGATTCGGGCGGGATCACCATAAATATTCCTGATGATACCACCACATACCATGCGGATATTGCGGGGCAGACCTTTCAGTACAACCCGAAGTATGACTTTACTTCTTATGGTGCGGAATCATTAAAAGAGGCCCGTGCCGGATTTAGCCCATTGTGCGTATCCCCTTATTATTCCGGCTATGCTACCGCACAGGACTTTATCTATCAGAGCAACGACGAGGACGATGTGGAATTTTACACTTACCCGACTGCTGACACATATAAAGTTCTAAGCTTATTCTATGCACGCAACAGCTATGACCTGATTTTTGATGTGCAGACCAGCGAAACGCAGACGACGGACTATTCGTCAAAATCCATCAAATATGAGGCCCCGCTGGAAGCGCAAAAACCGGACGATCCCGTGCGTTCCGGCTATGAATTCCTGGGCTGGTATGAAAATGTGGATTTTGAGACGCCGTACGATTTCTCAACCGGTACCATGCCCGCAAGCAATTTGACGCTATTTGCCAAGTGGCGTGAAATCGTGCCGGAATACAAGGTGAATTTTTACGACTATTACGGCGGTACGATCCTCAACACAGAGACCGTGAGAGAGGGGGAAATGACGCCGGAACAGGCATATTACGTTTTGGGAACAAGCTACGCGCTCGGTACGTTTTCCGGCTGGCGGTATCATATCGAGGGTGCCATTGGTGTCTCAAGCGAATTCTCCTTCACACTGCCTGTTTTTGAGGATATGGACGTCTACGCGAGCTGGAATCCAGGCTATTTTAACGTCACATATCTCTTAGGCAGCGGCTCAGGTACCACTCCTGTCGACAGCGACAATTACGCGCCGGGCACCTCTGCGCGGGTCGCGAGCGGCACGGGCATCACCGGCAGCGGCGGGAGCACATTTATCGGCTGGAAGGATCAGGACGGCAACAGCTATGACCCCGACAGCCTCGCGGCCATAACCCGCGATCTGGTTCTGACGGCGCAGTATAAAACCTCGGGCGGTGGCGGTACGTCAACCACAACCTATAAAGTTACCTATTCCGCCAACGGCGGCAGCGGGACGCTGACCGACCCGAACAGCCCCTATCACTCCGGCGCGACCGTAACCGTCCTTTCTCCAGGGAGCAACATCACGCCACAGAGCGGATATGCGTTTGTACGCTGGAACACGGCAGCGGACGGAACCGGAACCGATTATCAGGCGGATGATACCTTTATCATTACGAAAAACACCACGCTGTATGCCCAGTGGAAAGAGGCCGAGGACTGCTATATCTACTATGACGCGAACGGTGGCACAGGGACTCTTGCCGATGGGAATAACCCCTATCAGACCGGTGACAGCGTGACCATCCTCACGCCCACCGGGTCCATCAGCAGGAGCGGCTACGGCTTTCTCAGCTGGAACACCCAGTCTGACGGCAGCGGCACCAGCTATGCGGCATACAGCACCCTCGTCATACAGGCGGACACGACCCTCTATGCCCAGTGGCAAAGGTATAACGGCGGTTCGGACGGGGGCATCACAGACATCATTGACCCCATGCCCCCGCTGGGAGAGTGGGAGCTGAATCTGGACGACCATTATGCCTATCTCATTGGATACCCGGATGACACGGTGCGACCCAATGCCAATGTCTCCAGAGAGGAATCGGCGACGATTTTCTTCCGCCTTCTGACGGACGACACCAGAGACGAGCTTTTGAGCAAGTCGAACAGCTTCGGCGATGTTGCGTCAAATCGCTGGTCCAACACCGCAATCTCCACGCTTGCCGCCGCCGGGGTTCTATCCGGACGTCCGGACGGCACCTTTGACCCCGCCGGGTATATCACCCGCGCGGAATTCGCAACCCTGGCCGCCGGATTCGATGAGCGGGATATTGACATTACGCTCACCTATTCGGATACCGCCGGGCATTGGGCGGAGGAAGCGATCAGCAGGGCCACCGCGCTCGGCTGGATTCAGGGCAGGTCGGACGGCACCTTTGGCCCAGATGAATACATCACGCGCGCAGAGGTGGCAACCTTTGTGAACCGCATGCTCTTGCGGCTCATTGAAGATGAATCGGCCTTCCTGCCGGGCATGAAGGTCTGGCCCGACAACAGCGACACGAGCCAGTGGTACTATCTGGTGATGCAGGAGGCGACCAATTCTCATCTCTTCGAGCGGGTTTCGGACGATAGCAACTATGAAATTTGGCTTTCGTTGATTGACGATCCGGATTGGCTCCAGTATGAGGTGTAATATATACACAATAAAAAATTAGGGCTGACGCCACGGAATCCTTGAGATTCCGTGGCGTCAGCCCTTCCTATTGATATCCGCTTACGGGTTGGCGCTTTCCTGCGCTTGCACCTCTTCTACCGGTTTGTCCCCGCTCTTACCAACAGACCAGACCACAAAAATGCCGACGACACACGCAACGATAAATATGGCATACGCGCCGGTATATCCGTTGGTGATGGATATGGCAAAGCTCATCAGCGCGAACGCACAGCTGCGCACGATGGTACAGAGCGGCATAATGAGGCGGTTTGCAATGAGGTAGTCCTTCCGCCCATACACCGTCCCGATCATGGAAGGCACCAGGTTCCCAATGCCGCCAATTCCTATGCCGACGATGACAATGGCGATCATGGTTACCACGTGGCTTTGTCCCACCATGAGCAGAATCAGCGCGAGGATGTACCAGCAGCCGTAGATCACGCTGGTCTTTCTGGTGCCGAATTTTTGATCCAGCCAGCCCCAGCAGTAGCTGCCAAAGATACCGCAGAGGGCGGCCCCGGTCAGCATAGAGAGCGCGGTGGTCTGTTCATAACCAATGGACATCAGCCGTGGAACCAGTCGGCTCACAATGCCCACCGTTGTCATCCACATGAGGCCAAGGCCGATGCCGATGGCCCAGGCACGCCTGTCGCGCATCACCGTGCGCGCCGTCATGGCGGTTCTGGAATCAAACGCCTGCTTGCTCTTTGCAATTTCCTCCGAGGTCATCTGAAGATTATCCGGCGCACAGCCCACCGCCTCCGGGCTATCTTTGACCCAGAACAGGCTGAGTACACCGAACACCACCAAGATGATGGCGACAATCATGTAGGTAGCGGCGGGGCCGACCATGCCGATCAGCGCGGCGACCAGCGCGACAAACGTCGCCGTACAAAGCGGCATACCCATACTGGCCCAGCCCAGCGCCAGCCCCTTTTTGGTGGGGAACCAGATATTCATCAGGGTATTGGGTACTACGGAGAGCAAAATGCTCCCGGCAAAAAACTGCACCAGAATGGACGCAACGGCGAAAACCGGCCAGCTGGATGCCAGCGCGAACACCACGGTGGAAAGTCCTGTCAGAATCAGGCCGAGGGCCGCTGTAAAGCGCGTTCCCTTCTTCTCTGCCAGCATACTGAATACTACAGTACCGGGAATTGCGGTCAGGCCCCCTATGGTGGCGAAGGCCGATATTGTGTTGGCATCCCAGCCGCGAAACGCGGCGAACGCCTCGGGATATATATTTAACCCATCTGTCGACATGCCTGCGGCGAAGTAATAGATCAGCGCACAATATATGATCATGGACCAGCCCCATCCGCCAAAATTACTTCTGGTGTTGCTGATGTTACGATTGCTGTTCATGTCATCTCCTCCATCTCACGCCGGTTTACCGGCTCCGCTTACCACCTGTCTTTCTCCTCGGCGTATACTGCCGGCAAAATCGCCGCTAAGTTGGTAAACTCTACAACATTGTGATGTAACAGGGCGATGGGCGCCTCCTTCGGGATCTGGACGCCGTCGGGAATGCACTTGACAGGGATACCGTCGATGATCTGCCAGCCAAACCAGAAGCGACTGCGCAGCTCACTGCCGCCCTCCTTCGGGCGCAGGAAGTGCGTCATGACAACCGGTACGTCCGGCATATCCGCCCTTCCGTAGGTGACACCGTTGGCGCATACCAGTGCGTTGCAGGCCGCGGTATCGATCTGGCTTTCATCATAGCCAAAATCTTTAGGGCGTTTAAAGTTGAGCTCGAGCAGGTCAACACCGCCAAATCCGGCGTCCTCCCAGACATAGTGGGTGCTGTTCCAATGCCGTTCCCGCACACTCAGACTGAGGTCTACCGCCTTTGCCCGGTCCTTCAGGTCCACGTCAAAGTGGTCCTCCGGATCCCATATGGCATAGCGGAGCCTGTCGATAGGGTGCCACGTAAACCACCAGTCGAACATCTGTCCTGTCACGTCCGGCATGAAAGTTTGGTTCGCGATCATCGCCGTTCCGTCCTCAAAGGACCACCAGCCGAATTCCCCGGGCAGATCCCCCGGTTCAAACAGGCGGTTGCGGTCCTGAATGCGCAGTGCGTCCTGCACCTCTCTGGGTGTTTCGGTAATGAGATCGAACTTCTCCTGTGGTGGCGTCGCCATTTTCTGCACGAAAAACTTATAGTAGCTTTTCTCCTTGTCGGCCATACTTACCGGTACTCTGGGCATAATAGACCCTCCTTTTTTATTATATATGTCAGAAAACTTCCATCTTCCTACCCACACTATACTGCACAATGACAAAAAAGTAAAATTGAAAGAAGGCAATACATTATTCCAAAACAGAATAGTGTACTGCCTTCTTTTTCATTTTGCGACGCGCTCCTCTAAATCCCGATGGTGCACTTCGAGCAGCTCCAGCAGCGGCTGGAGATACTGGCTATGGTTTCCCGTCCGCCAGACCGCGACGAGGGCGCTCTTGATCCCGGTCAGCGGCACAAATGCATAGAGCGGATTATCAATATCCCGCAAGAGCAGGTCGCAGACCGTGACCTCATCCTCATAGTGCAGGCTGTTGAGCAGATTGCTGGGGTTTGGCGCATAGCGGGCGACCACGGGAGAAAAGCCGTGTGCCTGACAGATCCTTTGGACAAATCTTGTATATTCAGGGGACTCTGTGGGGGAGTTCATCACAAATCGCGCATCCTGTAGCTCCTCCAGCCGGATCTCGCTGCGGCCTGCCAGTGGATTCCCACGCAGCATACAGACTCCCTTGGAAAACGGCAGAATCACCTGCCAGCTAAACTGCTCGTCGAGTTCCTCCGTTTCAAAGAGGGACGTGAGCATGACGTCGACCTCTCCGCCGAGCACTTTGCCGCGCCAGTCGGAGAAGGAGAGGTAGCGCATGCTGATCTCCAGCGCCGGAAACCGGTCAAGCATCAGCTTGCTCACCTGCGGCAGCGCGATCAGGTGGTTGCCTGAATCGGGAGACGCCACCACCAGCCGGTTTGTCCGCTGGTGACGGCACTGCTCCGCATCTGTGATTGCGGCCTCAAAGTGCTGGTGCAGACCCTTCCACCCCGCATATAGCACCTGCCCCTCTGCGGTCAACTGGATGGGGCGGCTCTTCCGGATGAATAGCTGCATATTCAGCGACTGCTCCAGCTGGGAGATCCGTTTGCTTAGGGTCGGCTGCGTGATATGAAACAGGACGGAAACCCGGGTGAAATTGCGCTCCTCCGCCAGGGCCAGAAACAGCTTGATCTCATACATGCTAATATCCAAAATACCGTGCGCCAGCATAAAATGCACCCCTTCCCGGCAGGCTATCCTGCCGGGACAGCCTGCGCGCCGCAAAAAATTTTGTGTGATTGGAGTCGATACTATTATACATAAACCATCTTCTGCAATCAACAAAATATAATGCATTGGCCGGCTTCGGTTTATGCCTCTTCACACGGCGGGAGCGTATGCTCCGCCCGCCCGGAGGCTTTGACGAGGAACACCGCGATAAACAGCAACACCGCAGTGGTAAGGGACATGGCAAGAAATGCCGCGTTCACTCCGTGCATGGGGGCCTGTGCGCCGTAGCGCGCCGCAGAATGCTCGCCCACCGACGTCATGACACCCACAAACACGGCCGTTCCGATCGCCCCGGCAATGGTGCGCAGGGAGGTGAGCAGGGCGGTGCCATGGGCGGTCAGTTCACGCTTCACGCCGCTGAGTCCCCAGCTCACGAGCGGCATCATCAGACAGCCGATTGCCATGCAGCGTACAACATTGCAGAGCGCCGCCACCCAGACAGGTGTCGCCATAGAGAGAAAGACCATGCCGCCATTTCCGATAAGCATAAAAAGCGCGCCTGCCACAAAGAGCGTTTTGATACCGATCTTGTCATAGAGCCTGCCCGCGAAGGGGCTGACCAGTGCCATGGCCAGAGAACCCGGCAGCGTTACGAGGCCGGAAACGGTGGCGGAATACCCCAAAGTGGTCTGTACGTAAAGCGGCATGATAACGGAGGAGCCCATCATAACCAGATACAGAAGCATGCTCCCGATTACGCTGAGGCTATAGTCCTTTTGCCGCAGCACACGCAGGTCGAGAAACGGCGCTTCCTGATGGAATTGCCGGTACGCGAACAAGACACCGGCGACACAGCCCACCGCCAGCGGGAGCAGCACTTGGAGACTTGCGAAGGAGAACGCGCCGATATTTCCAATTCCCAACGTGACCCCGCCAAAGGCAAAGGCGCTGAGGACAAAGGATGAAACGTCGAACCGTTTTTTTGCGGTCTCGAGCACATTGTCAAAGACGAAAAACGCAAATATAAGGGAAACCAGCATAATGGCGGCGGCGGCGACAAAGATCATGCGCCAGCCGAGGGAATCCACCAGCAGCCCCGCGATGGTGGGGGCAATGACCGGGGCGGCACCCACGGATAGGCCGTACCATCCCATCACACTCCCCCGCTTTTCCAGCGGGTAGATGCTCAGCAGGATGACCTGCGCCATGGAGGTGAGAATCCCGTTCCCGCAGGCCTGAATGACGCGCCCCGCCATCATAACCGGAAAGGAGGGCGCAAGCATGCAGACCACCAGCCCCAGAATAAAGCAGATGATCGCCGTAAGGTAGAGCTTTCGCGTTGGGAAGCGGGTGATGAGAAAGGCGGTCAGCGGCATCATCGTCCCCATCGCAAGTGAGTAGCCGCTCGTGAGCCACTGTCCGGTGACCGCGGTGATGTTAAAGTCTGTGATAATGGGCGGCAGCGCCGTTGTGAGCGCGGTTGCGAGCATGGAGGACGCGATACAGGTAATCAGGATATTGATAAAAATCAGCGTCCTCTTTTTGTCTGTCAGTTGAGCCGTATGTGCCAATGTTATCGATCCTTTCCGTGTGGTTGATTGATTTTATCGAGGATATGATAAAGCTGCTCCTTCTCCTCGTCCGTCAGGACGGAGAACATGTCGCGGTGGACCGCCCGCTGCCTTGCGCGGCAGCGCCCGACCTCCTCCATACCCGCGCCGGTGAGGGAGACCAGCGTCACACGCCGGTCTCTGTCCGACGTGGCGCGCTGCACAAAGCCCTTCTCCTCCAATTTGTGCAGCAGCTCGCTCAGCGACGCGGGGCGGATGCCCATCGTCTCCGCGAGCTCCTTTTGACTGACGGCGTCCGCCCGCGCGAGCAGGAACATGCAGCGGTACTGCCCCATATAAAAGCCCAGATTGTTTTTGTGCTCCGGCTCATGGATATAGCGCTGCATACTGGCGGTACGAAAGAGCAACGCCGCAAGTTCATTTTCGTCAACCTGGGACAAAGAAACCCCTCCCTTATTGTTAGGATACCTAATCAATATCGCAACTTATTATAAATAGTGTCGCGCCCGTTGTCAAGTTTTTTTGTGTGCCCCAAACGCCTTGACAACCCGCACGCAAAGATGATATGCTTTTCCTATACCCATAGGGGTATAAGTCCAGCTAAGAATTGTCAAGAGGAAAAGAGAAAGAAAAGCAGAAAGCCCA
>JAJQEJ010000059.1 GCA_021201735.1 Oscillospiraceae bacterium
CGTAAACGACGCGCAGGAAGAGATCTGGACGACCTATACCTACAGCGCAGGATAAATCAAAGAAGACAATTTCAATTGAAAAACAACCGGGCGTGTTGCAGAAAAAAATCTGCAACACGCCCTTTTTTATGATAGAGTATTTTTGTAACCGTCTCTGCTTTTTTGGTGTATATAATAGCGTGTGCACACAAACACCGCCGGTGAGGAAGAAAATGATGAACGAGCTTGCGCTGACGAACAAGTTAATACGCCAAAAGCGCGGCGCGCTGGAGAAGGTCATGGCGCAGTATACGCCTTACGTCACAACGGTTGTGTTCAACGCGTGCGGCGGGGCACTGACGGCGGAGGATATGGAAGAGGTCGTCTCCGACACCTTTCTCCTCCTCTGGCAGAATACCCACCGGCTGAGGCCCGACCGGAGTGTCAAGCCCTATCTGGCGGCCATCGCCCGCAACGCGGCAAAAAACAAGCAGCGGGGCCTGCGGCCGGACCTCTGCCTGTCAGACACCCTGTCCCTCCCCGATGCGTGTAATATAGAGGAACAGGTCGCGGAGCAGGAGCAGATGGACTACGTGCGGCAGAAGATTTCCGGCCTGCCCGACTTAGACCGTGACATTATGATCCGCTATTACTATGAAGAGCAGAAAGTGCGGGAGATCGCCCAAGCGCTCGGCATCAGCGTCTCTTCGGTCAAAATCAGGCTGTATCGGAGCCGGAACGCCTTAAAAGCCGCGCTGCAATCCGATGCCGCAAATCAAACGGAAGGGGTGACTGCGGATGAATCAGCGGAAACATAAGCTTGATGTGCTGGTGCAGCGCGCAGTCTCGTCCCGTTTTGGCGTCTCTTCCAAACAGATCCGGCAAGAGGTTAACATAACGCTAAATCAAGACGCGACGGAAAGGAAACGATATATGAAACATAAAGCACTGCGGGCAGGTATCATCGCGGCTGTGCTCTGCTGTATCATCAGCGCCACCGCGTTCGCCGCTTACCACGCCGACTATCTCGGCACCCTCTTTCGCGGCGACTTGGACATCCTGCCCACGGAGACAGCGCCGCAAACCATCGTGTTCGACGATTACACCTTCACCGTGCATCAGGTGGTCGCAGACGAAATCAACGCCTATATCATCTTCTCCCTGAGCCCGCGTACCGAGGCGGCAGCGGCGGCGCTGGCAGCATCTCCCTTTGATTTCGTGGAAAATATAGAAGTTTCGGCGCTGCCCGATTCCTCCATCACCTGGAACGGATACGGAACGAGCCGCTTGGCGGTCGAAGATGACACCGCGCAATACTTCTACACGATGGAGTTTGGTAGCTATCAAAACCCGGATAAAGACCCTGTGCAGCTCAGCGTTTATGATCAGGCGCTCATCGTGCCGATGGACAGCGGTCTGGACACCCTCAAACGGAGCATCGGCGCGGAGACGACGGATATCTACGGCAATGCATTCACCGTTTCCAGCCTAACCATCACGCCCATCAGTGTAAATATTAACTTGGACGTCACCGCGTTTGGACAGGCGGCGGAAGCGCCGCTGTTCAGCAACCTGTACCCCGCGGTATTCTTCCGCATGGCGGACGGCAGCATTGTCACGCTTCGTCAATTGGGCGGCGTGGGGAACGGCGGAAGCGCCGACGCGCAAGGTGTCTTCAATATGAATACATCGGAACTAAGCGAAACTGCCTACGCCTGTCAGCGGAACTTCTACGAATTACTGGATGTCTCCAGCGTAGTAAGCGTGATTGTGGACGGCTTGGAGTATTCACTGCGCGATCTGGATGCCGCCCCGCCCGCCGTGCAGGTGCCGGAAGCGCTGCAGCAGTTTACGATAGACCTGTATATCCCTGACCGCGCCCGGTTCGACGCGGTGGCGGAAAAGAAATATGTCATTGAGCAGGAGAACGGCACGTCAATCATCACATATGGCTGGAACGATATCGACACAGACAAAGTCCCGGTCGCTGCCATTTGCAGCAAGCTCGGCGCGTATTGGAGCTGGGATGCGGACAGCGGCACGCTGGTCATTGACTATCTGGGCAAGCGCATCGAACATACCATGGGCAGTGACGAGCGGATCACCCTGGATTACGACGGCGGCAGCCTGGAGATTGATCTGGAATCCATATGCGGCTTAGCGGTGATTGACGGAACGCTATACTGCAACTTAAACCTGTTTTACAGTTTCTATAACGTGCAATTCCAGCTATACAAGCTGCACCCGGACGCGACCGCCCCTTCCGACAAATATGGCTATATCGTCACACCATAAATAACGACTGCCCCCTGTCACGTTGACAGGGGGCAGTCGCAGACTGAAGACAAAAGGGATCGGCTTGCAAGCCGGAACGGAAGATAGTGTGAAAGACTAGCCCGCAGGCTGTTTCGGAGCACAACCGCCCGTAGGGCGGCACTTAGTGCGGAGATAACCCATCAGGGGTGTCTTTCGCGTGCAATCGTCCGCCCGCAGGCGACATTTTTGCAATCATATTACGGTTTGATTGCAAAAATGCCTCAGCCTGTAGACTTTGTCTACAGGCTGAGGCAGTCAGATTTTAGAGCACGACAAGCGCGCTCGCATCGACATAATAATAGGTAATGCCCAGCTCCTCATAGCTGCGGAACACGCCCTCCACCTCCACCTTTGTATCGTCGGCGGGGAAATCCTGCGGGTAGGTATGGCCCTCCCAGCTAAACTCCAGCCCCTGCTGGCAGCAGGCGGTGGCGTCCTCCACGATGACATAGTGGTAATATAGCCCCGTCTCCTCATAATAGGAGGCGTAGTAGAGTCCGTCCATCCGAATCGTCCTGCCGATGTAGTCGTCGGGCGTGGTCATGATGTTATTGACCTCCGCGTAGACCATGACACTGCTCAGCTCGGTCAGATCTACAACCTCTCCCGCGCCGAAGGCACTGGTCAGGCCGGCCGACGCCGCCGGAGATGGCGTAGCCGAGACCGGTGGCTCCTGCGCGGCGTCCGCGCCGCAGCCGGTCAGTGCACCGAGAGCAGTCACCGCGCAGAGCGCCGTCAAGCAGAGTAGTTTTTTCATCTGGTACCTCCTGTCACATAGCCGAGCAGCATGAAAATGCCGAAGGCGACAATATCGACCGCGACAATCGTCGCGCCCACCGGTGTCCCCGCCAGAATGGAGATAAGCAGGCCCAGCGTGGCGCAAACGACCGAGAGAATGGCGGCGCATAGGATCACGGCGCGAAAGCTTTTGAACAGCCGCATCGCGGAGAGCGCCGGGAAAATCACCAGCGCGGAAATGAGCAGGGAGCCGACCAGATTCATCGCCAGCACGATGATCACGGCGATGACCACCGCGATGAGCAGGTTATAGAGATCGGTCCGCGTACCGGTCGCCCGCGCAAAGGTCTCGTCAAAGGTCACGGCGAAAATCTTGTTGTAGAAGAGGACAAAGACCGCAATCACGACGATGGACATGATAATACACAGGCGCACGTCGGTAATGTTCAGCGTCAGGATGGATGTGGAGCCAAAGAGTGTGGAGCACACGTCTCCTGCGAGGTTGGAGGAGACGGAGAAGACATTCATAATGAGATACCCCACCGCGAGCGCCCCGACCGAGAGCATGGCAATCATCGCGTCGCCCTTAATTTTGGTGTTCTGCCCGGTGCGCAGGAGCAGGATGGCAAACACAATGGTTACAGGCATGACGAGGAGCATGTTGTTCGAGAGATTCAGCACCGTCGCCACCGCCACCGCGCCGAACGCGACGTGGGAGAGTCCGTCGCCGATGAAGGAAAAGCGCTTGAGCACAAGCGTCACGCCCAAAAGCGAGGAGCACAGGGCGATGAGCACCCCCACAATCACGGCGTAGCGCACAAACGGATAGGAAAAATACAGCGCCAGCTTATCCACGATTTCCGCCACTATGCGTCCCCCCCTGTCAGGCGCGCAAAGGCGGCGCCGATTTCGCTTTTTTTATATGCTTCCTTTGTCCCGTAAAAGAGGGGCTTATGGCTGCCGATGTGCAGGATGTGGCTTGCGTACCGCACCGCCGCGGCAATGTCGTGGGAGATCATGATGATGGTGATCCCCTCCTCGGCATTGAGCGTCTCAATCAGCCGGTACATATCCGCCGCCGCCTTCGGGTCAAGCCCCGCAATCGGCTCGTCTAAAAGTAGAAGCTTGCGCGTCGCGCACAGCGCCCGCGCAAGCAACACCCGCTGCTGCTGTCCGCCTGAGAGCTCCCGGTAGCACGACCCCGCGAGCGGCGCTATGCCGAGCTTTTCCATGTTTTCATCCGCCATGCGCTTTTCCGCCTTCCGGTAAAACGGGCGCAGGCCGCTGCGGTTGAGGCAGCCGGAGCGCACGATCTCGCGCACGGAGGCGGGGAAATCCTTCTGCACCTCCGTCTGCTGCGGCAGATAGCCGATTTCGCTTTGTCTGAGCCCATCCCCTGTCTCAATCTCACCCGACACGGCAGGCATCAGCCTGAGCAGTGTCTTGACCAGCGTACTCTTCCCCGAACCGTTTTCCCCCACGATACACAGATAGTTTCCCGCTTGAATGGAAAAGGACAGGTCGGAGACAATCGTTTTTCCTTCGTAGCCGAGCGCGAGATTGCGACAGATAAGCTGTGCCATTGCGATGCAAAACCTCCTCTTTAGCTGAGCGCCTGTCTCAGCACGTCAAGATTGCCCTCCATGCGGGCGAGATAGGTGGCGGATGCGAGGTCGGACGCGGTGACCGACTGCATGGAATCGAGCGCCAGAATCTCCTGATCCTGCCCCGCCGTCGCCGCAATCACCGTCTCGGCGATGGCGCGGTCGGAATGCTCCGTGACGAAAACGTACCGCAGGCCCAGCGCGTCAATCTTATCCGCCAGAAACGCGATCGTCTCAAAGCTCGCCTCCGTCTCTGCCGAGCAGCCCGGGAACGCCGCATAGTAGTCCAGATCGTAGTCGTCCACCAGATAGCGGAAGGGGAACCGGTCGC
This sequence comes from Oscillospiraceae bacterium, assembly GCA_021201735.1. Classification (GTDB taxonomy): domain Bacteria; phylum Bacillota; class Clostridia; order Oscillospirales; family Oscillospiraceae; genus JAJQEJ01. Next base: position 4,969 of record JAJQEJ010000059.1, read on the forward strand.
AGAAGAGCACCGTCCTGACCTGTGCCGCGTCCGTCACCTCCTGATAGGCCTGGTCGAGCGCCCGGAGCTCCTCCAGATACGCCGCGCAGTTCGTCTCGTAGTCCGCCGCGTGTGCCGCGTCGAGCGCGCCCAGCTGCGCTGTAATATAGCCGCAGAGGATTTCCGCGTTGCGCAGGGATAGCCAGACGTGCTCGTCGTATTCCGCCTCTTCCTCCGCCTCGGCTCCTGCGCCATGTTCGTCCTCCTGCATCCCTTCCCGCAGCTCCTCCTCCTTGGCAGCGCCGCCGAGCGCCGCCATGAGGTTGATGACGATTCTGTCCTCGTTGCCCGCATTTGCAAGGGCGTCCTCCACCCACGCATCCGACTCACCGCCGACGTAGAGGAACAGGTCGCAGTCGGCGATGGCGATCATGTCGTCCGCCGTCGGCTGGTAGCTGTGCAGGTCCACCCCGTTATCGAGCAGCATGGTCAGCTCCACATGGGACGCCTCGCCGCCCAGAATGTTCTTCACCCAGTCGTAGGGCGGGAAGATGGTGGATACAATTTTCAGCGTGCCGGTCTCCTGCACCGCACCCGCCGCCGGACTCTGCACCGGCTCAGCCGTGTTTGCGCAGCCCGCAAACAGGCCGATCATCACCGCGACCGCCAGCAGGCTTGCAATCCTCTTCTTTTTCATATGTCTTGTCCCCTCCCCAATATACCTTTACCGCCGGCAACGGTCGCAGCAACCGTACAGGACGGATTTTTTCCTGTCGATGGCAAAGTTGCTCCGGCTTTGAATGGTGCCGAGCAGCGTCTCCTCCGCCTGTCCGTCGAGGTGAAAGAGCTGCCCGCATGTCTCGCATTTTAAGTGGATGTGCTTTTCACACTCGCCCGACGCAAAATATTGGTACAAAAACCGGCGGCTGCCCACGACGGAGAACCGCTCCACCGCCCCCTCCTCCAGCATCTGGCCGAGGTTGCGGTAGATTGCGCTGACGCTGATGCCGCCCGCTCCGGAAAGCTGCTCCGCAAGCTCCTCCACCGCAAACTGCTGGTCGGGGTGCGCACGAAAAAACGTCTGGAGTATTTTCCGCTGCTCCGTATCATATTTTTTCATAACAGCGCCTCCTTGAAATTCGAGAATGATTCGCAAATTTAGGAATAGTATATCCCTCTGCTTCTCCTTTGTCAATAAAAATCTTTGTTACCATTTGTATTTGAATTTTTGTTGACATAGAAAGGCAGAGGGCAGATGATAAAATGCAATCAACGAAAGGGCTGGTTCATTTATATGGTGTATGCGAAACAGAAATTATCCGTGGTATTCATCGTTGTGATGGCGCTATTCCTATCCGCTTGTGCAACGGATGTGGTTCCCGATGCAGCAACCGGAACAATCCTAGCGCCCTTGACGGCAAGCGATGTTTATCCCGACGGCCAGATTTTCGAGCCGGTTCCGGAAAGCTTCGCTGCATCATTTCAAGACCGCGCAGCAACACTGCATGTCCCGGATGCGCGCCACGGTGAACAGGCCATTGATATTCGAGCTGGACGGGATACATGGCAGGACAGCAGGCTGATTTATTTGGATTCTATACCGGATCAGAACATTTACCTGTATGGATATAACGATCCTGACGAAGCATACTTTGGAATCGGCCTGATACTGGATGTGGGCACAGAGCAGACAATCTATGCCTTCCCATACCGATACATAACCAATACCGCGCTTGCGCCAAGTATCGGTACAGACAAAAATGGGGATGAACTCTATATATCGGTACATCTCGGCAGCGGGACAGGCACAGCCATTTCAGAACTATACATATTTCAGATGAATGACATCACTGCGCCCCATCATTTAGAAACGAGCACTTTAGTCCATGCTCTGAACGAAAATATAAGCACGGCGTATGATACAGCGCGCCAGCAGGTCACGCTGTATTGGGACGGCAGCAAAATTGCAGAAAGTGATTTTAGCGCGTTTGGCGCAACGCAAGAGAAGTCACTCGCCCCTGAACGCTTTTACTGCGGCAACCAAATAGATTATTCCTTCGAGGATCATACCATAAAGCTAATCTTCCAGCCTACGCTTTACTTTGATCAGACCGGCGTGCAAGGAAGTATCGATATCTATTTGGAAAGTGAAGTCAGTCCTCTTTACAATCACGACGGGCTTATAACCGGTTTTGACCTTGGCAAAGCAGTTATTTCGGAGGATAACAGAATTGCCGTGCCATATGATTACGTTTTGAGCTTAGCAGCTGACGACACGGAAGTGCTCCTGAATGGCGCACCGGCCACCTTATCCAATGCCCCGCTCGTACAGGACGGAACGTTTTATCTCCCGCTGGAGGCGGTGGCTAAGGTATTGGGTGGCACCTATTCTTTCGCAGAGAACAAGGCGACGATTTCATTATTCGGATATGTGACAACCTATGAAATAGGCGCAACCACATTAATCGTGGATGGTGAACCCTGCGAAGTGAGCGATCCTTCTGCCACGCCCGCATTGATCCATGATACGGTGTATATCCCGGCTAAATTCCAACCAAAGGATCGTAGTAATGGCCTTTATCATATCGACACGCATTTGATGGATATTGGGCAGCACAATATCGTGATCATCGGTGGCTCCGGCTCTCTGGATGAAATGGGCACACAGGATATTCATATATATGACAGGTTCGATGCATTACCGGAGGAGACAATATCGCGGTTTACCAATGTAGAGACTGTAGGCCGCATCAACGAATTAAATTACGATATTGTTAAATATGAGGCGGATGGGTTTGAGATTTATGTCATGCGCTGTGACAAAGATCACGAGGATACAGAAGGGATGAGCGGGCGCGTCTGCGCAATTCGTTTCACAGGCGATCAGGAAGCGACGAAGCGAGGACTGCGCGTGGGGGACTCCGCATATCGCGCCTTACGCCTCTATGGAGCGGAATCGTTCACAGGGTTCTTCACCTATACCACAACGGATGACACGGTGGACTTTATCCTGTTCTATACACGCTACTACGGCAGCCAATTTGCGTAATATGCAAGTACGATGATGAAGATATTGTATATCAGCGTCAAGCAGGTGGCTAACCTGTCCAGATGAAAACAACACAAGTCGGGGCCGACGCCTCGACTTGTGTTAATCCATTGCATAGTAGCTGAAGCGCGTCACCTTCCCCTGCGCAAATTCCACATCAATCCAGCCCGTGGTGCCACCGTGATATCCGTACAGAGCGAAAAACCGCTCCTCACTGTCTCCAACGTATAAGCCCTCCTGCTTCAGCGACAGAATTTCCCCACATAGTTGTCAATGGCACGGGCGATGACGTCAATGGCGGCGGCGCGGTCGTTGACGTCCCCCGCCATGGCCTCTTTTCCCTCCAGATCCTTGTAAACGGAAAAAAAGTGTGCCATTTCATCAAAAATGTGTGCCGGGAGGTCGGTCAGATTCTGATACTCATTATAGGTCGGGTCGGAAAACGGGATGGCAATGATCTTTTCATCGTTCTTTCCCCCGTCGAGCATGGAGATGTAGCCGATGGGATAGCAGCGCACCAGCGTCAGCGGGTCAAGCGCCTCCGAGCAGAGCACCAGCACGTCCAGCGGGTCGTTGTCGTCGCCATAGGTACGCGGGATAAAGCCGTAGTTTGCCGGATAGTGCGTGGACGTATACAGCACACGATCCAGGATGATCAGGCCCGTCTCCTTGTCCAGCTCGTACTTTTTCTTGCTCCCCTTAGGGATCTCCACCACCGCGACAAACTCCTCCGGCGTAATGCGGGACGGGGCGATATCATGCCAAATATTCATGCAAATTCTCCTTATATTCAATCATTCGTACAACCTATTATAGCCCCTCTGCGCTGCGATTGCAACAAAATATGCACATCACGGGGCGCAGATATCCGTCACCGTGAGCGTACCGTCCGCTACGGTGAATTTCACGTCCCAATTGCCAAACGGCATACCGTATATGCGGTCAGGATCGGACTGGTAGGCGGGCCTGGGGTCCTGCGCGAGCACGCCGGAAAGCGCCTCCCGTCGCTCCGGCGGAATGCGCGAGAGGAGTACCGGCGGGATTTCCACCGTCAAAAGTTTGTGCTCGTGCTCCGCCGCAAAGCCGCCCACGGCGTCGGGGTGGCAGTCTGTATAGGGGAGATAGGGCTTGATGTCATAGATGGGCGTTTTATCCATCAAGTCGGCACCCGCGACATGCAGCACCGGGCCGAGCGACGGATGCTGCTCCACCCGCCGCAGCGCCACAGAGGAAAGCCCGATGGCGTTCGGACGAAACGGCGAGCGGGTTGCAAAGACGCCTACCCGGCGGTTGCCGCCGAGGCGCGGCGGGCGCACCGTCGGTGACCACGGCTGATCGGGCACAGCGGAAAAGCCCCAGATCAGCCAGATGTGCGAAAAGGCCTCCAGCCCCCGCACCGCATCCGGATTGCGGTACGGGGGCGTAAAGACCACACGGGCGGCAAGGGAGTCCACCATTCCGCTCTGCCGCGGAATGCCGAATTTTGTGGGAAAGTCGCTTTCGATGTGGGCGATGATGTGGAGCGGAGTGTCCATCGGCAGGTTACCTCACGGATGATTTGTATGCAGAATGTATTTATCATTATATCATAAGTGGCGACAAATACAATGCGCAAACATACCATTTACGCCAGACCGGGGGCGATGATGAGCATCACCGCTGCCACGATGGCAGCCACCACCGGGAAGAAGACAGAGGCCATAAACATGGAGAAATACCCTTCCCTGTGCTTGACCTTCGCCAGATCCAGACCAATGACGACCATGCCATTAAACGGCAGGGTCTCAAAGGTGAGACAGGCCACTGAGCAGATGCGGTGTATGGCCGCCGCGGACACGGTGATGCCCAGAACGCCGGTGTTGTCTACAAAGGCGGCGACAAAAATCGGGATGATAATCGCGAGCCCCGCCGGAGGGGAGCTGGTGATTGCCACCAGGATAAAGACCGCAATGAGTACAATGAGCAGCGGGTGGATGGGCAAACTCACCAATCCGGAGGCCAGATCCTGGAACGCCGTGGTGCTGGCCACGACCGCGGCAAGTCCGCCGATGACGCTGATCTCGATGACAGCCTTGGTGCTCATGATTGCGCCATTGTTCAGTGTGGCTATGATGTGGTGGGATTTGGGCTGGTTCGCCATCTCCTTCAGGAAGATGTTCTTGCCCATCAGAATCAGCGCCAGCACGATACCCGCCGCGAGGGCGATGGATATATTCAATCCAAAAATGGTAAAGAGCACAAATACCAGGATCAGGGGCAGCAGGGCCACCACAAAGTTGGGTTGTTTGTGTCCGTCCTCGGCATTGAAATCCGGAATCCGTTTCATTTCTCCATACGAAAATCCCTCCCCACGGCGCATTGCCCGAATAATCAGCGTGGAGATCATGAGCCACGCACCGACCTCAATGATCAAAAAGGCGATCACGCCAGGCAGGGCACCCGCCGTGGAGGTGGTGCCTAAGAGGCTCATGGGCAGTATATTATGTACCGTTGGCGCGCCGGGGCTTGCCCCCACACCCACGGAGCACATAAGCATACCCGGAATGTACTTTCTCGGCATGTTCAGCTGCTTGAACATGGTAACGATGATGGGGAAGGTGGTAAACATGACCACAAAGCTATCGATGCCGCCGAATTGGAACAGGCAGGCGATGATGATGATGACGGCGCAGGCGACCCGGATTTTTCGCTCGCCAGTGGCCCTGTTGACAAAGGCCTTTATGAATGTGTTGGCAATGGCCGTCGAGGCACCTGACTGTGTATAAATCTGTCCTAAAATCGTCCCCAGCAAAATCAGCATAAATAGCATAGCGACAAGGCTGGCGATGCCACCCACATAGGTATCCGTCACTGCGGTGACAATGGGGAGCTGGTTAAACAAGGCGACAATGACCACCGCTACGGTCGCCAAGATAATAGTGGACACATTTTTAAAGGTCAGCAGGAGTAAAAATGCAAACGCCAGAATGATGCCAATAATCCCTAACATCCGGTTCCTCTCCTTTGCTCTTATATTTAGGGAGCCGGAATCACTGCTGGATTCGGCCCCCTATCATGTGTGTGACCAGTCTGATTGGCTTAGTCGATCTTCCCGCCCATGGCAGTGTAGAGTTCCGGTAGGAAGGTGGAGAGATTGCCATACTCCATCAGGCTGTGGCGGCAGTTGTTCCATGCGCCCAGCTCGTAGTCGAAGCCATCCAGCTTGACGGTGACAGGCTCTCCGTTTACCAGGGTCTTGCCCACCCAGTAACGGCTTCTCAGCTCGCAGCCGCCCTTGACGGGCCGGGCAGTGTGCAGGGCGGTATTGAAGGGGATGAGGTCGGTCGCGGAATAGCCAGCGGGCAGGGGCAGGTCGCCAAACAGGGCGTTGATCCGGTCGCCGAAGCAGAAGCAGCCGATGCCATGGATGGCCTCACAGGGCGACATAGCCACCTTGAAGGGGTCCAGGCCGAAATCTGTGGGCGTGTAGAATTTGATGATGATCTCTTCCGCGTCCGCAAAGGTAAAGCCCTCCACCGGATGGTGGATTTTCCCCCAATTGCGGCTTTTGATGGAGATATTGCTGCTGTCCTTGTTGCCTTCAGGGTCGTTGATGCCCACATGGGTATGGCAGTTGGGGCACCAGATGTCGTACCGCAGGTCCTCCAGCGGATGCCAGGCAAACCACCAGCTGAGCATATCCGGTGTCGCCCCCGGGAAAAAGGTGTTGGTGCAGGAGAGTCCGGTGCCGTCCGGCAGAAGGCCCCAGCCGGTCTCCACTGTCTGGTAGCCGGGCAGGAGCAGGTTGCTGCGTTTCTCAATCGGCAGCAACAACTCCGGCGCCACCGGGCCGGCGTTGAGCGCTGCCAGGTTTTCCTCGGAAATCTCGCCCATGTCCTGATAGTGGTACTTGGAATACCAGATCTTCTTCTCGTCCTCTGTTAGCTCCCGCTTGGGTTCGGCACGGATTTGCTCCATGGTGGTAATGGGAAATCTCATTTTTGACATTGTTCTGCCTCCTAAAATAAAAAGATTGGTTATTGATGCACACTTGACGGGAGGGTTCCCCGTTTCACAAGCTGCTTACCCATGATAAAGCAATAATCATGCCAATTGTGATACCGCTTGATTTTCAAGGGATTGCTTTGTTTTCTCTGTCGGGCTGGTGACAAAACGAACCAAATCTCCGCAAATTATTGGTGACCGATGGAACCACGGGCACCAATCCCCGTTATCTCTGGGAAAACGGCGGTGACGATTGGAACCATCCTGCCGGTAGATCGTCCGCCAGCAGAAAGAAACGGCGCGATCCTCCTGAACCGCACCGCTGCTCTATCCAGTTTTTTACCTGACACTCGGCTTATTGCGTTATTGCCGGATCTGGATCTGCCCAAGCAAGAAAGGTTTGACGAAAGACACCTTACGAGTATATGATTACCTTAGACGCATACGCCTGCAGACGCGCCTGCTTTCTTTGCCGGAGGCAGAATACCATCAAAGAGGAGAGGGGACAGCGCCTTATGTCGGAACCCGCATTCTCCCTGCTGGAGCAGGTCATCCATGAATGGGAAAATTTCAAAAAAAACAGAGGATCCCCCCAAGAAGAGCTGCAGACCGTCCGTCAGACGCTGGAACAGTTTTTCCTACTCAGTATTTTTCAGTTTGGCGACAGTTTGACAGACGGCATCTTTGTATGTGACGCCCATGGGGTCATTCAATATATCAACGCGGCCAATGAACGCATGGTGGGCATCTCCAGAGAAGTCTGTCTTGGAAAAAACATCTCCAGTTTCCTGAACGACAGGTTTGTCAATGTCCTTGTCTCCGACGTGCTGGAGACCGGCAGGTCCTACTCCTCCATCGCCGTGTCGGAGCGAACCGGGATTCAGATGCTGGAGACCGGTTCGCCCATCGTTGACACACAGGGGAGACCCATCGGCGCTGTGGTCATTGACCGGGACATCAGCGAAACCATGACTCTAGTGGAAAAGCTCAACGCCTCCGAGTCGAAGATCGCCCTCTACTCCCAGGAGAACAAGGCCAATGCCCTGGTGATTCAGCAACTTTCGAAGCAGCCGATTATTGAGCAGATGAATTTCTCCCGTGACGCCGGCGTGGGCAGTCAGGCAATGAAAAATGTCTACGCCCTGGCCGAACAGGCGGCCACGACCGATGTGACCGTCATGCTTGTTGGCGAGACCGGCGTCGGCAAGGAGATCATCGCAAACCATATCTTTGAAAACAGCCGTCGCGCCGCAAAGCCCTTTATCAAGGTCAACTGTGCCGCGATCCCGGATCACCTGCTGGAAAGTGAGCTGTTCGGCTATGAGAAGGGGGCCTTCACCGGGGCCGGGGCCAAAGGCAAACCCGGTATGTTCGAGCTAGCCAACCACGGCACCCTGCTGCTCGACGAGATCGGTGAGCTGCCCATCGACATCCAGCCCAAACTGCTGCGGGCCATACAGCAGCAGGAAATCATGCGGGTCGGCGGAACCCACACCCTGGCGCTGGATATCCGCATCATCGCCGCCACCAACCGGAATTTGCAAAAGCAGGTCTACTCCGGGCAGTTCCGGGAGGATCTGTATTACCGGCTCAATGTCTTCCCCATCGACATCCCCCCTCTCCGGGAACGAGGGGAGGACATCCTGACCCTGGCAAATCATTTTCTTGCCGTATTCAACAAAAAATACGGCAAGAACATTCTCTTGGATTCCAGCACCCTGACGGGACTCCAGACCTACCCCTGGCCGGGAAATATCCGTGAGCTGGAAAATATCATTGAGCGCTGGTGTGTCATCTACCAGCCCAACACCACAATTTTTTGGAACATGGTCTCCGAAAGCTTCAGTAGCGCCGGTATCTCCTGCCCGGTGGACCCGTTTTTAAACTTCAGCTATTCCGAGATCATGGATAACTATGAGCGGACGCTTCTGAACTGGGCTTATGCAAAATACGGGACCACCAGGGAAATGGGTAAGGCCCTGAAAATCAGTCACTCCGCCATTGTAAAGAAAACACAGAAACTGGCGATTAAGAGGCCGGATTAAAGAGTGGTGCTTATATGGCAGCAAAAAACCACGGTTTTCGTGACTTGAAAACCGTGGTTCTCTGACATGTCATCCATCCGTCAGGTAGGCACGCTCAACCCATGGATAAAGCCGTCGAGCTTCGGGGAGAAGATTTCTCCGCCGATGACCTCGTTTTTGTAGATCAGCAGGCCCGCCTCAATCCCCTGCTCACCGGTGGGGTAGTTGGTCACCTCATAGGTATAGCGCTTGACGCGCTTGCCTGCGAATTTGGTCAGGTCAAACCCCTGCCCCGATTGTAGGGCAAGATACTCTGAATAGCTCTCGTCGAAGGTGTCGGGGAGTTGGAGCTCCTCCACGCTGAGGGGCTGCTCCGAGACGGTCCAGCCGTATTGCTCTAAAAACGCGATGCGGTCCTCATTGGTTTTGATGCCGGTGGTGCCCGCAGCGGCGGAGCTCGCGGTCACGTCATGATTGCGAAAGGAATTTGTCGCGAAGGTCAATATCCCACAAACCACAACGGCAGCCCCCACCACTGCCAAAATTCGACTGCGGCTTACCTTGGCGGTAAAAATAAACACAGTACAACGCCCCTTTCAGAATGCTTGTGCTCATTGATATGTTTTTTTGCGCGATAATATGATAGAATGAGGCTATAGACAAAAGGGATAAGCTTGCAGGCTGTTTCGGAGCACAACCACCCATAGGGCGGCACTTCGTGCGGAGATAACCCATCAGGGGTGTCTTTCTCGTTCCATCGTCCGCCCGCAGGCGACATTTTTGCAATCATATCACGGTTTTATTTCAAAAATGCTGAGGCTGTCGACTTTGTCTACAGCCCCAGAATATCGTTATATAAGTTTGTACAGCGGGGTGATTCACAACATGGAGCGTCTGGACAAGACCCTCGCGGACAGCGGGCGCTGGACGCGCAGGGAGGCACGGCTTCTGGTGCGCGCGGGGCGCGTGACGGTGGACGGCGTGACGGCACGCGCGGCGGAGGAGCAGGTCGGCGCGCAGGCATGTATCCGCGTGGATGGGGAGGCGATTCCCTGCGGCGGCATGGTATACCTGATGCTGCACAAGCCGCAGGGGGTGGTTTCGGCGACGGAGGACGGCAAGGAGAAGACCGTTTTGGATCTGCTGCCGGACAGGTATCGGCGCATGGGCCTCTTTCCGGTGGGCCGGCTGGACAAAGACACCGAGGGGCTGCTCCTGCTGACCAATGACGGGCCACTGGCCCATCACCTGCTCGCCCCGCGGCGGCATGTAGACAAGGCATATTATGTCCGCGTGGAGGGCGCGCTGGACGCTGCGGACAAATCCGCCTTCGCGTCTGGCCTTGTGCTGGGGGACGGGCTGCACTGCATGCCCGCAGAGCTGGAGATTTTGCAGCCGCCGGAAACCGCGCTCATTACGTTGCACGAGGGAAAATACCATCAGATTAAGCGGATGATGGCGGCGCGCGGCAAGCCGGTGTGCTATCTCAAGCGCCTGCGCATGGGGCCGCTGGCTCTTGACGAACGCCTCTCCCCCGGGGCCTGGCGGGAATTGACGGAGGGTGAAAAAAGCGCGCTTTTTGGCGAATCATAAAGTGAATTCGGCAATATGAACAAAAAATGAAAATTTCCTATTGATAAAAGCTGGGAAAGACGGTATAATACTTAACAATGGATACCCGGTGCATACCATTTTAACTCCATTCGTCCTGGGCCGGAGCGCAGCATTGATCGGACGGTGGTGGACGGCGTTAAACTATGAAGTTGGAGGGACTATCACATGTCCAACAGAGTGTTCCAGAATGTGATCCTGCAGTTAAAAGACAGCACAGAGCGAACCATTGGTGTGATTGATGCCGATGGAACCGTGGTTGCCAGCAATGATTTGACCTGGATCGGGGAACGCTGGCCCGGTGTGGTCAGCCTGATTCGCGGAACGGACAGTGAGCCTGTCTGCGCCGACGGGAAAACATTTAAGGCGCTTGCCGGCTGGAGCTCCCATTTTGATTATGCCGCGTTTGTCAGCGGCGAAGACGAGCGCGCGCGCCTGATCTGCATGATGGAGACCGTCGCCCTCAACGGGGCGAAGGCGCATTATGAGGAAAAGCACGACAAAGCGACCTTTGTCAAGAACATCATCTCCGACAACATTCTCCTCGGCGATATTTACGTGCGCGCGAAGGAACTGCATTTTGTCGCGGAGGCCCCGCGCGCCGTGTTCCTCATCCGGCAGACGGAGCGCGTGGATGTAGCGACGATCGACGTGGTGCAAAGTCTTTTCCCGGACAAGCAGGTGGACTTTGTCCTCTCCATCAGCGAGACCGATGTTGCACTCATCAAGCAGCTCCCCGAGGGCGCGGACCTCAAGGAACTCTATCGCATCGCAGATCAGCTTGAGGCGGCGATCCGGCAGGAGCTGGGCATCAAAGTGGTCGTCGGCATCGGCACCATTGTCCACCACATCCGCGAGCTTGCGCGCGCATATAAAGAGGCGCAGGTCGCCATTGACGTGGGCAAGGTCTTTGACACCGAAAAATTTGTCATCAACTATGAAAATCTCGGCATCGGGCGGCTGATCTATCAGCTGCCGACGACGCTGTGCGAGATGTTTTTGCAGGAAGTGTTTAAGAAAAACCCCATTGACGCGCTTGATCAGGAGACACTGTTCACCATCAACCGGTTCTTCGAAAACAATCTCAACGTCTCCGAAACGGCCAGAAAGCTCTTTGTCCACCGGAATACGCTTGTGTACCGTCTGGAAAAGATCAAAAAACTCACCGGACTTGATCTGCGGGAATTTGACGACGCGATCACCTTTAAAGTGGCGCTGATGGTCAAGAAGTATCTGGTCTCTCGCGGTATCGACTCTTAAAGCCATGCCCCGGCACGAAAAATTTCCCTGATACTGTAATAACTGGTATCAGGGAAAAACGCTGTTCTGTCTGAACGTTTTGAATTACAAAGCGCCACCAAGGGATTGGTGCGCGTTTTCCGGTTTACATAATGAGGTAATTATGATACGCTTAAACGATATCCAAGAGGTATACGACAACGGGACAAAGGCCCTTAAGGGCATCAACTTCCGCGTGGAAGACGGGGAATTTGTCTTTTTGGTCGGGCCGTCCGGCTCGGGCAAATCCACCATTATCAAGCTGATTACGGCAGAAATCGCGCCGACCGCGGGGCGGCTGATGGTCAACGGGTACAACCTCAACACCATCCGCCCCCGGCAGGTGCCGCTGATGCGCCGGACAATCGGCGTTATTTTTCAGGATTTCCGCCTGATTGAAAAAAAGACCATCTCGGAAAATCTCGCCTTCGTCATGCGCGCGGTCGGCGCGTCCACGCAGGAGATCAAGCGCCGCGTACCCTATGTGCTGGAGCTGGTCGGCCTGGACCGCAAGGAGCGGCGTCATCCGGACGAGCTCTCCGGCGGGGAGCAGCAGCGGGTCGCCATCGCGCGCGCGCTGATCAACAATCCGAGCATGATCATTGCCGACGAGCCGACCGGGAACCTCGACCCCCAGCGCTCACTCGAAATCATGATGTTGCTCGAGAAGATCAACGAGCTTGGCACGACGGTGCTTGTGGTAACGCACGAGAGAGAGCTGGTTGACCGCTTCTCCAAGCGCGTAATCGCCATCGATAACGGCAGGGTTATCAGCGACGAAATGGGTGGGTATTATACTGATGAAACATTTTAATTTTACATATTTTCTCGTGGAGGGCTGCCGTAGCATCGTGACGCACGGCCTCATGTCCTTTGCGGCAATCTGCATGACTATCTGCTGCCTGCTGATTATGGGCTCGTTCGCCCTTGTCGCGGTGAACGCGAACGCGATGCTCGGCGACTGGGAAGACGAGAATATCATACTCGCCTATGTGGACGAGACGCTCGACGAGGAGCAGACGCAGGGACTCGCGCAGACGCTGAAGGCCGTTCCCAATGTGACGGAGGTCACCTTTGTCTCCAAGGAGACGGCCATGGCGGCCTTTCGCGAAGAAAAGCAGAGCAACGAGCTCTTTGACGACCTGCCCGCCTCGGTTCTGCGCGACCGCTATCAGATTCAGGTGGACGACCTGGCGCTGATGAACGACACCGTGGAGCAGCTCGGAGAGGTGTCGGGCATCGCCAATCTGCGCACCAATCCGGAGATTACAGAGGGCTTTCTGGTGGTGCGCAACATCGCCGGTGTGGTGGCGATGATCCTGATCATCGTGCTGCTGCTGGTGTCCCTGTTCATCATCTCCAACACCGTCAGGCTTGCCACCTTCCACCGGCGGGAGGAGATCGCCATCATGAAGATGTGCGGCGCGACAGACTGGTTTGTCCGATGGCCCTTTATCATTGAGGGCATGCTGCACGGCCTCATCGGCGCGGTGGTGGCATTCTTTCTGGAGTGGGGCATTTACGGTCTGGTGGAGGCGGGCATCAACAGCTCGGACACCCTCCAACTCATTACGGTTCTGCCCTTTGCCCCGCTGGCACCGCTCATCCTGCTCGCCTTCATTGTGACGGGTCTTGTGATCGGTGTACTCGGCAGCATTCTGGCAATCGGGAAATTCTTGCAGGTGTAAGGAGCAAACGGATATGCAGCAAAAGAACAATAAAAAGAACCATAAGGCTCCAAAGCCGGACAAACGGCGTATTCTGGCGGCAGCGCTCGCAATTGCGCTTGCGGCTGTGTTCGCGCTGTCCCTGTTCGCGGGGCTGATTGGTAGCACAAGCGCGGTCACCCAGTCGGAGATTGACGCGCTGGTCACGGACCAAAAGTCGTCGCAGCAGCGCCAGCAGGAGCTGAAAAATCAGCTCGCCGCCATTCAGGACGACCAGACGCAGGCACAGCAGAAAAAGACCATTCTTGTCGAACAGCTTGCGGAAATCGACAAGGAGCTCACCAACATCCAGAGCCAGATCAGCCTGCTCGACACCCAGATTGCGGAGAAAGAGGAAGAGCGGCTTGCGGCTGTGGCACGCGAGGAGGAGCAGTACGAGACGTTCTGCAAGCGCGTGCGCGCCATGGAGGAGGAGGGCGACACCTCTTACTGGTCGGTACTGTTTAACTCGGAAGATTTTTCAGACCTCTTAGACCGCCTGACCACCGTCAACGACGTCATGGACTATGACAATGCCGTCATGGATGAACTCATTGAGACCCGGCAGGAGATTGAGCGCCTCAAGGGCGAGCTGGAGGACTCCCGCACCCAGCAGGAGACGCGCCGCACTGAGGAGCAGGCTAAGCGGGATGAACAGAGCGCCAAGGTCAAGGAAGCGCAGGCCGTGCTCGATCAAATTAACGCCAATGAAAAAGAGGTCAACGATCTGCTCGACGCGGAAAACGCGTCGCTTGCAAAGATCAACAGCGACATTAAGAAAAAGCAGCAGCAGATGGAGGCCGAGCGGCAGAAGAATAACGTCACCTTTGAGACGGGGAGCGGCTATGCCTGGCCCCTGCCCGGCTACTACCGCCTGACCTCCGCCTTCGGCGGGCGCGTCCACCCCATTACCGGCAAATATCACAGCCACACGGGCATCGACATTCCGGCGCCCGCCGGTACCGCCATCCTCGCGGCAAAGGGCGGGCAGGTCATTACATCGGGGTATGACAGCTCTTACGGCAATTACGTCGTCGTGGACCACGGCGGCGGCAACTCCACCCTCTACGCCCATATGAGCAAGCGCTCTGTGAGTGAGGGGCAGATTGTGACGCAGGGCCAGCAGCTCGGCGCGGTCGGCAGCACCGGCTCCTCCACGGGCAACCACTTGCATCTGGAAGTGCGTGTGAATTACACGCGCATCAACCCCGAAAGCGTATATCCGAGCCTTCCCTTTGTACGCGCCTATTAATTGCGCCTGATATGGGAAAGATAAAAACGCGCGGCAGGACGAGCGGCGGAATACACCGCCGTTTCGCCCTGCCGCTTTTGATGGAACATGACGGGAAAGAAGGAAATCATATGCGGGAAAAGCGTTTTTCCGGGCTTACACTGCTACTGGTCGCCGTGTGCTGCTGTGTTGCGGCGGCGGCGGTGACCCTGTGCCTGTCACAGGCGCGCCTTGACACCAACGAGCAGGATCTTCTTGCGGGTTACGAGGTGATTTTGGAACACTATGTCGGCGATTATGACGCCGACGCCGTTGTGGACGCGGGACTGAACGCGATGGTGAAAAGCCTCGGTGACCAGTGGTCCTACTATCTTACAGCGGAAAAGTACGAGGCGCAGAACCTGAACCGGGCCAACCACTATGTCGGCGTCGGCGTGACCGTCGGCTATACGCGGGTGGAAGGGCTGCTTGTGGAGGCAGTCGATGAGAGCAGCCCCGCCGAACAGGCGGGTATTGTCGCGGGCGACGTGATCATCGCGGTGGATGGGCAGTCCATCGCGGGCGACGCGAGATATGAGGGGAGCGACCAGATTACCGGCACCGAGGGGACGGAGGTCACCCTGACGCTGCTGCACGCGGACGGGACGGAGTCTACGGTTACCGTCGTACGCGCGGAGATGGAGAGCAACCCCGTCACATACAGTATGCTCGACGGGGACATCGGCTATATCGTGCTGGATAATTTCTATGAGCGCAGCGCAGACGAGCTGGCACGCGCAGTCAGCACCCTGCTGGACGCGGGGGCGCAGTCCCTCCTCTTCGACATGCGGGATAACGGCGGCGGCTATCTCAGTGAGTTGACGAACATGCTCGACTATCTCCTGCCGGAGGGGCCCATCTTCCGCAGCCGCACCAGGACGGGCGAAGAGGAGGTCATCGTCTCGGACGAGGCGTGCATCACCGTACCGGTGGCGGTGCTGGTCAATGAGAGTTCGTATAGCGCCGCTGAATTCTTCGCCGCCGCCATGCGGGAAGAGGCGGGGGCGTATATCGTCGGCGTACCGACCAGCGGGAAGGGCTATGCCCAGCAGACGTTCCCCCTGCCGGGCGGCCGGGCGATGGGCATTTCCATCTGTGAATACACCACCGGACAGGGCACCTCTCTGGTCGGCACCGGCGTCACGCTCGACGCGGAAGTGGAGTTCTCCGAGGTTGGCGACAGTCAGCTCGACGCGGCAGTCGCCTATTTGACCGGAATACAGCCCTAACGGGCGGTTTCATCAACGGGCGAGTTCCGTATCATAAACCGCAATCTCTTCGTCGAGCTTGTGCAGATGCGCCCGCAGGGTTTCCACCCGGGTGCTGAGCAGGGCGCGGTGCTGCCGGAGTATCTCACGCCGCGCCGCGAGGGTGGCGCTCCCCTCCGCGCACAGTCTGGCATACTTCTGGATATCCCGGATGGGCATTTCGCTCTCCTTCAGCCGGACGATAAAGGTAGCCCAGCTCAGGTCTTCCTCCGTATAAACCCTTCTGCCGTTTCCGCCGCGAATCGGGTGCAGCAGTCCTTCTTTTTCGTAAAAACGCAGGGTATGTATGCTCAGACCCGTCTTACCCGAAAATGCGCCGATGGAATATTCCATACGCTCTCGCCTCCCTTTCCGCCGCAGCCTTTACCTATCGCTTACGCAAAATTTACGCTCTTATCATATCGCCTTTTGAGAAAAAGTCAAGCAAAAAGCGCGTAATATGAGCGCTCCTGGCGCATATCTTTTCTTGAGGTGAGCAACATGGTGGGCCGGATTGAGTGGGATAACGGGCGCAAGCTGACGGCAGAGCGCAGTGTGCTATACGGCGTGCCGCTTTTGCGCGTCGGACTGCCGGTGCCGAAGCGCGGGGGCGCGCGGGCCACGGCGCGTGCGGTGCGCAAGGGGGCAAACTATCTCTGGCGGGAGGGCTGCCGCAGAGTGCTGGCGGACGTGGGGTTTGCCGCGTGGGACTTGCTGGCGGCGGTGGGGCTGCGCCCGGTCGAGCCTGAGCCGCTCCTGCAGGCGATGGCGGCGCCCCTCTGCTTTGCGGGTCTCGCGCAGGGTGGGATTGCGCCGGAGCGGGCCGTTGTGGCGCTCTGCGGCGAACGGGTAACCGAGTCCTTTTCCGCTGCGGCGGAGGCCCTCTGCCCCGCCGTGCGCTCCCTGATCATCTCCGCGCAGAGCGGCGGAGATGCCCTGCGCGCGTACCTCTATCGGGAGTACGGCGCGTCGGTGCTCGACGGGATTGCGGCGGGGCGCGCCGACCTGACCCTCTGCTTCTCCCCCGGCGCGCCTGCCGGTGCGCCACGGCTGGAGCTCTTTGCGGGCGGAAGCACGCTCGGCCTGACCCTGCGACACAAGAGTCTGCCGCCCCCGGACGGCATCGCCCCCCTCCCCTGCCTGACCCTGCTGTGGGAGACCGGCGCGGTACAGGCAGAGGATATTGTCGTCACACAGGCAAAGGCTGATGCATCGGCGGTAAACCCGCACGAACATCAGGAAAACCTTATATTTTAAGCAGAAACGGACGCTCATCATAAGCGCCCGTTTTACTATTTTATTTCCTGCTCCAAGTTATCAAATTCGGATGTACTAAAAAATTCGCCAAGTGTAATTTCAAGACCATCACACAGCTTCTTGATTGTACTGATATAAAACTCATTACGTGTCGAATCCAGGAAACTATAAACAGTCGATGGAGTAATGCCTGATAATACTGCAAGTTCATTGGGTTTGATACCTCGCTCATTACAAATTTGCATCACTCTATTGACAATTGTTTCTTTCAAATTCATATTGATCACCCTGCATAATCATAGAATGATAAACGCAACTTCGTATACGCGCTTGCGTATTTTCTGCGCATGAGGTACAATAATCATACGCATTTGCGTAATTTATGGTAGGAGTGAATTTATGAAACACACTTGTTGCTTCACCGGACACAGAAAATTACCGGCGGATAAGATCGAACGAATGATTGTGAATCTTGACAAAGAAATTGACAATCTGATTGCACAGGGCGTTACTGATTTTATATCTGGCGGCGCAGTCGGGTTTGACCAGATCGCGGCATCCTTAGTTGTCGCCAAAAAAAGAAATGGGCAAACACATTCGGCTTATTCTCGCCTTGCCGTGCAAAAATCAAGATGCCGGGTGGGATACACAGCAGAAACAGCTATACCGCAATTTGCTGGACGAGGCGGACGAGGTGATTTATGTTTCAGAAGAATATGACCCATTCTGCATGAAGCGTCGCAATGAATACATGGTCCAACACTCGGCCTACTACATTTGCGCTTTGTTGCGCGAAAAAAGCGGAACGGGCCAAACCGTCCGCTTCGCGCGTAAAAAGGGATTGAAAATTATCACTGTATAATGCGTCCATGTGCTTTCGTGCGTGCTGTGCATGTACGGTCTCTTAACCCGCAAGAAACCGCAGACGAAAGCGGATGGATCGGCGGAAGCGATGCATAAAGTTCATAAACTCCCAATATTTTGTTGACATTGCACAAATCAAGGTGTAAGATTATAGTAAGTTTTGATTTGACAGTAGAAACATATTTTGTTAGGAGTGAAGATTTATGCAGCGTTCCCCAAAAAGGTTCCTGTGCCTCCTGCTCGCCGCCGCCATGGTGTTGCCCGCCATGACACATTTTGAAAAGACCGAAGCCTTCGATGGAACAGTACCGAACGGGCAAACAGTTGGAAGTGTGCTGCTATACATGACAGACGGGAACGGGGATCAGGTATTGGCGGCACAAGTGTCTCTCGAGGAATTGTATGGGATGCTTCTGGCAGACGAGTCGAGCTTCCCTGTCTACAATTATTCTGCCATAGATGCTTATAAAACCCCGGTTCATCAGGAGGCCAGAGGCTTTACCGTGGAGGAATTCGTCTCCTATATGGTGAACCAGTCCTCCGATTCTGGTATTCAAGATCTGGGTCTGAGCTATTCAAAATCCAGTGATTCCATCGCCTTTTGGTCGATGGATGAGACTGATTTTAAAGAGGAGAACACCTATACCTATGCGGAGCTATACGAGACAACGCGGTACAACTTCCCGGCGCTGTATGAGTGCTGGGATTACCTAGCGCAGAAGTATACCGACAAAGAGCGCGTATGGGAGTCCAGAGAAGAAGTACCTGTTATCCTGTCAATTGACGAGTACTCAGAGCGATATTTTAACATGATTGAGAAATATTATTCTGATGACTACCATATGGAAAACTACTTTTATGACAATGCTTTATTAGATACTCAGAGGTCGGTTCGCCTGATGATGGGCCAGACGGAGGATGCCTTTGATAACCAAACAGCCACCGCCACAGCGTCCCGCTTCTGGATCTGTGACATACTGCTCGATACAGCGCAGACACATGAATTCACCGCAATGGGTTCCGTTTCCGCGCCCACCTATTATGTCGTGGACGGCGACACAGACCCGAATTATGAGGATGGCTATTACTATGTTTTCTTAGAGAGTGAAGCGGGTGCCACACTCTATTATAATAACAATTTTCAGAATCCAACTTATATGCCCACGGTGCAATACGCACCCGAGGAGCCTATTCGAATTGAGAAAGCTTACACCAGTAATACAAACGGCTACCTGACAACCTTCCGCGCTGTGCGGGACGGATATACCGACGCCGGGGTACAGGGTGCAACCCTGACAGATGCAATTCCAAACCTGCTTGTGGACTCCTCCAGCTACAGTGCCGACGATGTGAGTATCCCGTTATCTTATTGTTATAATATGGCGGATTGGTTTCAGAATGTCCGCCTCACGTTAGATGGACGTGACCTGACCGCCGACCAATTCACGCGCACCACAAGCGCTGCCGGTCAGGAGTACCTGACACTGGATCGTAGCCTTTTTCCACAAGACGGCTCCTATACCCTGACCGCAGAATACCGCAATCATATGCAAACGGTTGAGATCGCGTTAAATTATGACTACTATGTGCCGCAGTACATTGATATAGAATATGTCTCACAGGGAGATAAAAATTGGTGCTGGGCGGCCAGCGCACTCATGGCGGGGAAGGCAATTACGCCTGCCTCCACAATTACGCTGGAAGACGTTGTGCGCAAAATCAAAGGAGACACACTGCCGGATACAAGTGGAACAAATGCAGAAATTGTTAGAGCCGCGGAATACGCATCAGAGGACAAGGCAGACTTTTCTGCCAGCAACTATACCCGGTCATGGGAATATCTCTACAAAGAAATTAGTAAGGGACACCCTGTAATTGCGATATGTAGGACTTACAATTCTGGTCCTCTGGAACCTCCCACCCGACATGCTGTTGTCATTGTGGGATGCTATATAGACGATACTGATGCAAAATGCGTTCAGTATCTCGACCCTGATCAAGGTTCCGAACCAAAGAAAGTTGCATATGATTCATTTTCCAGCTCAAAAATTAATAGCTGGAGCTATATAGAGACGATTCTAGTAGACGAGATTTACAATTGATTATGAGATTAGATATGGGAGGCGATCACTTTGGGTATTAAAAAATTATCCTTATTCTTTTTTATCGGGGTGTTATTATTGCATAACACCGTATTTGCAGCAGGGGAAAGCACGCCCCTTATAAGCGACTGGGCGCAGGAAGAAATCGCAGAGGCGGCGGAGCTGGGGCTGATTACGGACAATTTAGGCGATGATTATACAGTTCCCATAACCCGGTTACAATTTTCCGGTCTGGCGGTAAGCTTTGCGGAAACGACGAGCGGCGCGGCTATTACACCTTGGGAAGCGGAGAGATTTGATGACACGTCGGATACCGCCGTATTAAAGGCGGCCGCCGCCGGGATTACCAACGGAACAGGGCCAAACAGTTTTTCTCCTGAGGCACTCATCACCCGGGAGGAGATTGCGACCATGGTCTATCGCGCCGTTTCCTATGTAAACGCGGAAAAACTCTCTGCACCCGCAAGCCTTTCCTCCTACACCGACGCGGCAACCGTCTCAAGCTGGGCGCAGTCGGCGGTTGGCTCCATGGTGGCAGGCGGTGTAATGCAGGGAACCTCTGATACCGTATTGAGCCCCCATGACGATACCAGCATTGAGCAGGCCATTGCCCTGATCCTGCGTGCATATCACATGGTAAGTGATCTGCCAGAAGCACAGGAGGAAGATGCAATACCCGCTTTTCAAACAATGGCGCAGTATGAGGAAGTATTTGATACCGAGGAATATGAGGTGATAGAGGATACTACAATTAGTAATCTAAATAACTTTAGTATGACTCCGATAATAAATGATATCAGCGATATTGTGGATGCATATAAGGTTTATTATCCATTGCGGAATAACCTTGTCACAGCATATGAGGAAAACGGAACATTGAAAAATGGCGTATCTGAAGAGTTTTACTGGTATGTTCAATTAAAAAATGCTTCAAATGTACGGTTCTACTATGACGAAGATATAAAGGAATGGAGAATATTAGATGTAACGGATACTACTTACCGAGGTGTTGCGGCACCGGTGGAGACAACAACAACAGAGATGGTGTCAAAGGTTCTGGCGGAGAATTTTGACGCGGACACGGAAATAGAGGTTGTTTATCTGTACTATTATATGAACACCACTTTCGAGTTTGCCTACATCATTGCGGAAGATGAAGAGTATTTGATTCCCTATTATGTACCGACGTCAAAAAAAGTGGAAGTAGGCAAGCTCTATACCCTTGCAGAGGTTGTGGCACTGTTAAAAGGAGAATGAAGATTTTGACAGTGATTATGAAAAACATATCTATCCTTGTCTTAATCGGGGCGTTGTGCCTTCCCCAAGCCGTTTTTGCGGCGGGGGACAGTTACCCCGCCATGAGCGACTGGGCGCAGGTGGAAATTACGCAGGCGGCGGAGCTGGGGCTGATCACAGACAATCTGGGCGATGATTATACAGTTCCCATAACCCGGCTGCAATTTGCCGGGATTGCGGTGAACTTTGTGGAAACTACAAGCGGCGCGGCGATTACACCTCTTGGGGTGGAAACTTTTCATGATACATCGGAGACAGCTGTACGAAAGGCCGCCGCCGCCGGGATTACCAACGGAACAGGGCCAAACAGTTTTTCCCCCGATGCCCTTATTACCCGCGAAGAGATCGCGACTATGGTCTACCGTGCCGTTTCCTATGTAAATGTAGAAAAACTTTCTAACCCCGTAAGCCTGTCCCCCTACACCGACGCGGCAACCGTCTCAAGCTGGGCGCAGGCGGCAGTAGGCTCCATGGTGGCAGGCGGTGTAATGCAGGGAACCTCTGATACCGTATTAAGCCCCAAGGACAATACCAGCATTGAGCAGACCATTGCCCTGATCCTGCGTGCATATCACATGGTAAGTGATCTACCGGAAGCACAGGAGGAAGATGCAATACCCGCTTTTCAAACAATGGAGCAGTATGAGGAAGTATTTGAAACCAAAGAATATGAGGTGGTAGAGGATACTGTAATAAGTGATATGAATACCTTTTCCAATACCGTATTAATAAATGATCTCAGCGATATTGTGGATGCGTACAAAGTGTATTATCCATTACAAAATGACCTTGTTACGGCATATGAAGAAAACGACACATTGAAAAACGGCATATCTACAGATTATCGCTGGTATATTCAATTAAAAGATGCCGCAGAAATTAGGCTCTATTATGACGAAGAGACAGACAAATGGGAGATATACGAAACTTCTTACCCGCTTACTCCAACACAGGTAGAGACAACAACAACAGAGATGGTGACAAAGGTTCTGGCGGAGAACTTTGACGTAGACACGGAAATAGAGGTTGTGTACCTGCACTATTATATGAACACCACTTTCGAGTTTGCCTACATCATTGCTGGCGAGGATGAGTATTTAATTCCCTACTACGTACCGACGTCAAAAAAAGTGGAAGTAGGCAAGCTCTATACGCTTGCAGAGGTTGTGGCGTGTTTAAAAGGCGAATAAAGAGTTTTCGCCAGAGCCGCAGACTCCCCCCATGCCTTTCCGGTATGGGGGGAGCATGGCGTTCGCCGATACGGTTTTGTCCATATTTTACATATTACAATTCTTCCAAAGTTCCAAACGTGTAACCCATACTGCGGTATTGATCAATCAGCTGTCCCAAAATCTCGGCGTTTGTCTGCGATGTGCTGTGCAGGAGCACAATCGCACCCGGGTGCACCCGCGGCAGCAGCTTGGAGAATGCCTCCTCCTGCGTGGGCTGGTCGTCCCGGTACCAGTCCACATAGGCGAGGCTCCAGAAGATGGTTTTATAGCCGAGCTCATGGGCCATCTTCAGATTTTCTGTGCTAAACACCCCTCTGGGCGGCCTGTAATATTTCGGCATATCTTTTCCGGTAGCCGCGCGGTATAATTCCTCCGTCTGTGTCAGTTCAAGCTGGAAGGACTCCAGATCAGATATGGCGGACATGTCGGGGTGCGTTGCCGTATGGTTTGCGACGATATGCCCCTCGTCCGCCATTCGCTTCACCAATTCGGGATTGGCTTCTATATAGGTCCCCACAACAAAAAACGCGGCTGGCACATCCTTTTCCTTGAGCACGTCAAGAATGGTTGATGTGTACCCGTTTTCATAGCCCGCGTCAAAGGTCAGGTAGATGGTCTTTTGCTCCGTATCTCCGATATACCAGGCGTTATATTGCAAAAGGTCTTCCGCGCCGGCGTTCCCGACGGGCGGCTGCCCGTTCTCCTGAAAGCTCAGGCCCCAGCCGGTGCTCTCCGCATGCGTAAATGTGCCTCCAATCAGGCATAATACGATTGCAAAGGATATTATTTTTCGCAGTTTCATTTCATAACCTCATAAACCGTATCAACGCATTTTATAGTATGCCGTTTGCTGTCGGTTTTTATCCGAGGCTTTTTTTGCCTGCTGATCACAAGCGTTGCCAGCACAACCAATGCACAGCCGCCAATCTGATATGGGAGGATCGTTTCATTGAGTAGTAGGACGGACAGCAACGTAGAGCTGATTGGAATAATACCGGCAAATGCCGCAATGGTATAGCCGTTACATCGCTTCGCCCCTGCAAACATAAGCGCAAAGGCAACGACGGTGACAATACTTCCATACCACCACACCAGGGCGATCCATGCGCTCATTGGCAGCGCCGCAATTGCGGCCCATGGCCGCTCCATCAGGGCAGGCACGAGGCAAAACGCCATGGCAAGGATGCTCACAAACCCGGCATGAACCAATGGAGGGAGTGTCTCTTCCGCTTGCCCCACCATATGGAGTCTGCGTGACAGTGTTGTAAAAAGCGATTCACAGGCCGCGGCGCATAACACCAAGATCACGCCAAGCGGGCGGAGCTGCACAAGCGTCGTCTCAAACGGAAATCCCTGTACCAGCGCGACCCCGGCTATTGTGAACAGCACACCTACCACCGTGCGCAAACGCAAACGCTCGCGTAGCAGAATCCAAGTGAGCAATGCCATAATGGCCGGCGTGGCCCCTGTGATAACCCCCGCCTCTGTGGCGCCGATATATTGCAGTCCCTTCGTCAGGCATACCCGGAACAGAAAACTGCCAAACAGGGCCTGCAGCACAATGACCAGCCAGGTCTTCCCCGTCAGATGCCGCACGGCACCAACCATTTTCCTGCCACATACAAGCGCTGCCGTGAGCGATGCAAATACCAGACTGAGAAACGTGGTAGTAAAGGCCGGGAGATAGGCTGATACAAAATGCGCGGCAATCACCGAGGAACCGGCCAATATGAATGCAATTGTCAAATACAGTTTCCCCCAAGACATGCGAGCCATTATCTTTCCTTCCTTTTCCCTTTGATGTGTACTATCATGGTATCATCTCTCATGTGGTTTGAAAAGCTCCACTTATCACCCTTTATAATAGAACCACTTTTGAAAGGAATGGCCGGAATGCGAATCATGGTCGACCGCCAAAGCCCGCTTACCCTTGCCCGCCAAATTGATCAGCAAATCCGCCAATTGATTTTGAGCGGCGCGTTCCCATCCGGGTATCGGCTCCCCTCAACGCGAAAATTATCCGCTGATCTGTCTGTCTCCCGCAATACCGTAATTGAGGCGTATAGCCAGCTCAGTGCAGAGGGCTACCTGACACCGCATGCCGGTTCCGGCACGGTGGTGGCAGAAGGATTACATGTTTTAGCGCACGCGATGCCTTCTGCGCAAACACCTGTGCGAAAGCAGAAAAAAACGCCGCCGCAAAACACAATTGATTTTCGCACCGGCATCCCGGCGCTTGCGTCCTTTCCGCGCAGGGAGTGGGGCAATCTCTACCGGGAGATATGCAGCCAAATCCCCGCTTCTTCCTTCGGCTACTGCGAAACCTCCGGCGCGCTGGCGCTGCGGGAAGCAATTGCCCAATACCTGTGCCGTTCAAGGGGTCTGTCATGCGACCCGAACCAAATCGTGATTACCTCCGGGGCAACGCAGGGGCTGTCTCTGATCTCTCACATCCTGCAGGATAAGCAAAAGGTGGTCCTGGTGGAGTATCCGACGCATACAGGCTTGCGCAAGGTGATTACCGCGGCAGGCTGCTCCATTGCCGGGGTTCCCGTCGATGACAGAGGTCTGCGCACAGAGTTGTTGGATACCCGGATGCAGAGGACCTCTTTTATCTACACCACGCCCTCTCATCAGTACCCAACAGGGAGTATTCTGCCCATCCAAAGGCGGCTGGCACTGATCCGCTACGCACAACAAAATAACTGCTATATTGTTGAAGACGATTATGACGGTGAATTTCGATATGAGGGGCAGCCGGTCAGCACACTGTACGAGCTGGACCCGGTGCGCGTGATTTACCTTGGTTCATTGAGTAAGATACTGGCCCCATCGCTTCGGCTGGGCTTCCTTGTACTGCCGGAAGCTTTGCTCGCCCCGTGTAAGAGGCTCAAAATGTACTCCGACGTGCATACCGATGTTTTTGGGCCAATATACATTGGCGCGATTTATGCAGGAAGGCAGTTTTGAAAAGCACATATGGAAAATGAAAAAATACTATGGTAGAAATCGCAGTTTACTCCTTGCCGCGCTATCGCAGCAATTTCCCAACCAGTTTACTGTTTTGGGCCATGCCACAGGCTTGCATCTGGTTGTACGATTTCAAGACAGGGTGTTTACTGGAAAGACCATACACGCAATCGCCGCGCGTGGCGTCCGCGTCTACCGAACAGGGCGCTTCTATCTGACGGAAAGCCGCGCACACAACCATGAGATTATGCTGGGGTATTCCCATTTGTCACAGCAGGAAATTGCGGACGGCATCCAGATACTCGGGAAAACAATATAACGCGCAAAAAACCTCCCCGCTATCGAATGAATAGAAGGGAGGTTTTGTGCTGATATAGTATGCTTTAGCCGGTGAAAATCTGTGTCCAGTAGTTTCCATCCGCGACGTAGCCCACGCCGATCTGGGTGTAGGACGCACTGAGGATGTTCGCGCGGTGTCCTTCCGAGTTCATCCAGCCTGTCACGACGGCGGCGGGCGTCGCGTAGCCGTACGCAATGTTCTCTCCGGCATATTTATAGGTAATACCGGCAGCCTTGAGCATATCAAACGCCGTGCCGTAGGTCGGGCTGGTGTGGGAGAAGTAGTTGTTGCTCGACATATCCTGCGACTTGGTGCGCGCCAAATCCGAGAGGTCCTTGCTCGCAGTGAGCGCGCTCAGGCCATACTGCGCGCGCGCCTCATTGACGAGGGCGACCACTTCCGTCTCGTATGCGCTCAAATCGGTTGTGCTCTCCGTCTGGCTGCTTGACCCGCTCCCGGTGTTCGCCGTATCGGTTTGCACGCAGCTGATGTAGATATTACAGTCTGATGTAATGCAGGGGATGAGCGGAAATGTCCGGTTTCCGCCATTGGTATTGGACGGCGGTGTCTGTGTTTTCCCGGGCTGCTGATTGCCGGGCTGCGTGTTGGTGGGCTGCTTGTCGCCGCGCTGCGCGTTGCTGGCCTGCTGATTGCCGGGCTGAGCCTTGCCGCCGGCCGTCTGACTGACTGTCTGTCCGGGGTTATTGCCGCCCGGCGTGGCCTGCGTGGTGCACTGCGCCGCGGACGCGGCAGGTATGGTCAGCGCGGTCACAAGCGCTACGGATGAGAGAATGCCAATTGCCTTTTTCATCTTGAGAACCTCCTAATAATTGCTTGCTTTGTTTCTTTTGCTCCTTAATTGTAACCGTTTTGTAACCTAGATGCAAATGTAATGGTTTCCTCTCGAGGGAAATATCCCCTCCGAAAAAAACAACTTGACAACGCGGTTCGCATGCATCATAATAACATATGAACAATGGTTCATATGTTAGCATTTGGAGGTGCCCTATGCCGCAAAAGGAAGAACTCGATCAGTGCGACTACATGCATCTGCACCCCGACATTCTGCAACAGGTGACCGCCGCCATGCCGGACGAGGAGGTGCTGTATGACCTCGCCGACCTCTTTAAGGTCTTCAGCGACTCCACGCGCATTAAAATCCTCTACGCGCTGAGCGAGAGCGATATGTGCGTCTGCGACATTGCAAGCCTGCTCGGCATGAGCCAGTCGGCGATCTCCCACCAGCTGCGCGCACTCAAGCAGAGCAGCCTGGTCAAATACCGCCGCGACGGCAAGACGGTCTTCTACTCCCTCGCCGACGGGCATGTGCGCACCATTCTCGCGCAGGGCATCGACCACGTCACGGAATAGCGCAATAATACTATAAAGGAGGAACGCTTCATGAAAAAGACATATCGGTTCGAAAACCTCGGCTGCGCCAACTGCGCGGCGAAAATGGAGGCCGCCATTGAGAAGCTGGAGGGCGTACACAGTGTTTCGGTCAATTTTATCGCCCAAAAGCTCGTATTGGAGGCGGAGGACGCCAGTTTTGCGGATATTCTCACCCGGAGCGCCGCCATCTGCAAAAAAATCGAGCCGCACTGCGGCCTGAGGCTGTAGACAAAGTCTACAGCCTCAGCAGTTTTGCAATAAAACCGTGATATTATTACAAAACTGTCGCCTGCGGGCGGACGATTGAACGCGAAAGACACCCCTGATGGGTTTCTTTCACACTATCTTCCGTTCCGTCTTGCAGGCTCCCCCCTTTTGTCTACAGTCTGAGCCGCGCTGTGGCTTGCAAGTAAATCCATTGAATCGATAAATCTAAACCGGGAGGAGCTTTGCTATGCGCCGTGCGCAAATTTGGACGCTTGTCCGCATCCTGTGCAGCGCCGTGCTTCTGGTTGCCGCCGTACTCTCCCCGTTGGAGGGGCTGCCGCGGTTGGTGTCCTTTCTGATCCCCTTCGCGCTGGTCGGCGCGGATATCGTCTACACGGCAGTGTGGAGTATTTTCCACGGGCAGGTATTTAACGAAACCCTGCTCATGAGCATCGCCTGCATCGGCGCGCTTGCAACGGAGCAGTACCCTGAGGCGGTTTTTGTGATGCTCTTTTATCAGGTGGGCGAGCTCTTTCAGCGCTACGCCGTGGGCAAATCACGCCATTCGATCACCCAGCTCATGCAGCTGCGCCCCGACAGCGCCAATGTAGAGCGGGACGGCGAACTGGAAACGGTTGACCCGGAGGAGGTCGCGGTCGGGGAAGTGATTCTGGTCAAGCCCGGTGAAAAGATCCCACTCGACGGCACGGTGCTCGACGGAAGCTCCGCGCTCGATACCGCGGCGCTGACCGGCGAATCCCTCCCGCGCGATGTCGCGTGGGGCGACGCGGTGCTCTCCGGCTGCGTCAACCTCGCGGGCCCCCTGCGCATTGAGGTGACCAAGCCCTTTGAGGAGTCCACCGTCTCCAAAATGCTTGAGCTGGTGGAAAACGCGGGGGCAAAGAAGGCCAAAACAGAGCGCTTTATCACCCGATTTGCCCGCTACTACACGCCCGCCGTTGTCTTTGCCGCCATCGCCCTTGCGGTAATCCCCTCCCTATTTGACCAAAACTGGAGCCAGTGGATTCACCGTGCGCTGATCTTTCTGGTGGTCTCCTGCCCCTGCGCCCTTGTGATCTCCGTCCCCCTGTCCTTCTTCGGCGGCATCGGCGGCGCGTCCAAGGCGGGCATTCTCATCAAGGGCGGGAATTACCTCGAGGTACTCGCCCGCGCCGAAACCATGGCCTTTGACAAGACCGGCACCCTCACACGCGGCAGCTTTCAGGTCACCGCGCTGCGTCCGGCGCAGGGGTATGAAAACGCGGAGCTGCTGGAGCTCGCCGCGCTCGCTGAGCATTTCTCCAACCACCCCATTGCCCGCTCCATCCGCGCCGCCTGTCCCATTCCGCCCCATCCGGAGCGGCTGGGCGGCGACGTGGAGGAGTGCGCGGGCATGGGCGTACGCGCGGAGATCGACGGGCAGACGGTCTATGTCGGGAACCGCCGCCTGCTCGTAGATGCCGGTATCCCCTGCCCCGAGGCGGACGGCGTCGGCGCAGCGGTCTATGTCGGCGCGGACGGGCAGTATGTGGGGTATCTTCTCATCGCGGATGCGGTGAAGCCCGGTGCGGCGCAGGCGATTGCATCGCTCAAAGCCGTGGGGATCCGCAAAACCGTTATGCTCACCGGCGATACCGAGGTGACCGCCCGCGCGGTCGCGCAGTCCGTCGGCATTGACGAGATTCACGCCTCCCTCCTCCCCGCCGACAAGGTGGAAGCGGTGGAAGGCCTTTTGGGGGAACTCCCCCGCGGCGGAAGCCTCGCCTACGTCGGGGACGGCATCAACGACGCCCCCGTCCTCTCCCGCGCCGATGTGGGCATCGCCATGGGCGCGCTCGGCTCGGACGCCGCGATGGAGGCGGCGGACATCGTCCTGATGGACGACGACCCATG
The DNA here is from genome assembly GCA_021201735.1 of Oscillospiraceae bacterium. Classification (GTDB taxonomy): domain Bacteria; phylum Bacillota; class Clostridia; order Oscillospirales; family Oscillospiraceae; genus JAJQEJ01. The sequence continues at coordinate 34,670 of JAJQEJ010000059.1, forward strand.
TAAGCTCCCCGTCGCCATCACCATCGCCCGCAAGACCATGCGCATCGTGACGCAGAACATTGTCTTTGCGCTCGTTATAAAGGTGCTCGTGCTCGTGCTCAGCGCGCTGGGTTTCGTCTCCATGTGGGCGGCCGTGTTTGCCGATGTGGGCGTTTCGGTGATCGCCATCCTCAATGCCATGCGCGCCCTGCGTCCCCCCGTGCAGGAGAGCGCCCCGCCCGCCCCCGCGCAGGACGCTTAAAATGTCGTTCATCTGCATTTCTTACGATGGGGGTTCCCCTTGCCCTTTGTTTGCTTGTCCTTATTTTTTCGCCTGCTCAGCGGGAGGCAGGGTTCCACCCTGCACCCTTTTTACGAGGGTCCGGCGGTTGTCGCTGTTTTGCCAGCGGCAAAAATTGAAAGCAGACCCCTCGGGTTCAGCAAAAAAAAATTTATAGTCCGGCTGCCGCCCCACGACTAAGGTAGTGCCCCAAGCCCGTGAGCGGTAGCCTTTGACACTGTGCCTGCACAACCGCCACGGATGCCATCTCCTACCGTCTGCCACTACTGCACGCGGGCGGGGATAGCGAGCCCTGCACCCCGCCGCGCAGGCGAAAAAAGATGGGCAAGCCCGCAGCGGGCAAGGGGAACCCCCATCGTAAGAAGCAGCAAATTTAACATAAAAATTACTTGACATTCCCCGCCAACGGACATATAATACTTCTGAAAAGTGAATGAAGCGAAACCGTTGACGCGGAGATAACGTCAGGTGTGCAGTCACAGAGAGCGGGGGGCAGCTGAAAGCCCTGCACAACGCAGCCTGTCAAATGGACCGCTGAGGGCGCAGTCAAAGGAGGCATTCCCTCCGAGTATTCTGCGACGGCACGCACACGTCAGTTGCGAGGGATATGTTAGTATCCTGCATGAGTGCGCAGACTCTGCCTGCGAAGCAAGGTGGTACCACGGATGATGATTCACCCGTCCTTGACAATTTTTGTCAGGGACGGGTTTTTTGTTTTCCCCGTACGCTTGATTCCCTTTACACAAATAAAAAAGGAGGCATGGTCATGATCAGACCAACCCTGGAGGAGGCCAAACAGCTCGCGGCAGGCCATTCGGTCATTCCGCTCGCGCTCGAAATCCTCTCCGACCTGAAAACCCCGATTCAGCTGCTGCAAAACATCCGCAGGCAGAGCGACCTGTGGTATATACTCGAAAGCGTGAGCGGCAGCGACAACTGGGGGCGCTATTCCTTTTTGGGCTATAACCCCGTCCTCTCCGTCTATGGTACGGGGGACGAGATCACCATCACAAACGGCCATACCGTCACGCACAAGACGAGTGACCCGGTTGCGGTGATCCGCGAACTGATGCAGGAGTGCAACAGCCCCCGCGTCCCCGGACTCCCGCCCTTCACCGGCGGGCTGGTCGGCTATTTCTCCTACGACTTTGTGCAGCACTTCATCCACGGGCTGAAGCTCACAGCGGCAAACGAGGACAATTTCCGGGATTTCCACCTGATGCGCATGGATAAAATCGTCGCCTTCGACCACTTTCAGCAAAAGATTTTCATCATCGTCAATATCCCGACGGAGGAGATCGAAACCAGCTATATCAGCGGCGTGACGGCGCTCAAGGATATGGAAAAGATGATGTTTGAAACCGCGGCCGCCCCGCGGGAAAATTCAGGACTGCGCGGGGAGTTCACCCCCTCCTTCACGCCGGAGGGCTTTGGCGAGATGGTGCGGCAGGTGCAGCACCACATCCGCGAGGGCGATATCTTTCAGGCGGTGGTCTCCAACCGATTCAAGGCCCCCTTTGCGGGCAACCTCATGAACACCTATCGGATGCTGCGCACCACCAGCCCGTCCCCCTACATGTGCTACATGCATCTCGACGACATGGAGATCGCCTGCTCCTCCCCGGAAACCCTCGTCTCCCTGCGGGACGGGGAGGTCGGCTCCTTCCCGCTCGCGGGCACCTGCCCGCGCGGAGGCACCCCGGCGGAGGACGCGGCGCTCATCGACGCGCTGCTCGCGGATGAAAAGGAGCTTTCCGAGCATGATATGCTTGTCGACCTCGCCCGCAACGATTTGGGCAAGGTCTGTGAATTCGGCAGCGTGCGGCTTGGGGAATACCGCCAGGTCAAGCGCTTCGCGAACGTCAGCCACATCGCCTCCCACATCACGGGAACGCTGCGCGCGGGGATGGACGCGCTCGACGTCATCGCCGCCGCCCTTCCCGCCGGTACTCTCTCCGGCGCGCCGAAAAAGCGGGCGTGCGAGATCATCGACCATGCCGAGGGCGTCCGGCGCGGCGTATACGGCGGCGCCATCGGCTATATCGACTTTGCGGGCAACATGGATATGTGCATCGGCATCCGCATGGCGTTTTTAAAGGACGGAAACGTCTTTGTCCAGTCGGGCGCGGGCATTGTCGCGGACAGCGTACCCGAAAAGGAATATGCGGAAACCCAGAACAAGGCGCGCGCGGTAATGGAAGCCCTGCGGCGCGGCGGGGAGGTATAACAATGGTATTGATCATTGACAATTACGACAGCTTTACCTACAACCTCTATCAGATCGCGGGTACCATCAATCCCGATATCCGCGTGGTCTACAGCGACGAGGTGACAGCGGAGGATGTGTGCAAGCTGTCCCCTACCCATATCATCCTCTCCCCCGGCCCCGGCAGGCCGAAGGACGCGGGGGCGTGCGAGGCGATCATCACCCAATTCGCCGGTGCCATCCCCATGCTGGGCATTTGCCTGGGACATCAGGCGATCTGCGAGGCGTTCGGCGCGGAGATCACCTACGCAAAAGAGCTGATGCACGGCAAGCGGAGCATGGTACACATCGCAAACGGCAACCCCGTGTTTCGCGGCCTGCCGCCGCTTTTGGAGGCGGGGCGCTACCACTCGCTGGCGGTGAAACGGGAGAGCCTGCCCGATGCGCTGCTGGTCATCGCCGAGTGCGACGACGGGGAGGTTATGGGCGTCAAGCACCGGGACTTTGACCTGTTCGGGCTGCAATTCCACCCCGAATCCATCCTGACCCCGGACGGCTCAGTCATTTTGGAAAACTTCCTGCGGATCGGAGGCAAGTCATGATAGATAAGGCCATTGTTGAAATTATGGAGGGGCGCGACCTCACACGGGAATGGGCGCGCGCCGTGATGCTCCAGATGATGGAGGGGAACGCCACAAGCGCCCAGATGGGTGCCTTCCTCGCCGGGATGCGCCTCAAGGGCGAGAGCATTGAGGAGATCACCGCCTGCGCCGAGGTGATGCGGGAAAAGAGCAAAAAAATCCACCCGAAAACCGATGTGCTCGACATCGTCGGCACCGGCGGCGACGGGCTGTATACCTTTAACATCTCCACCGTGTCCGCGTTTGTCATCGCCGCGGGCGGCGTGCCGGTCGCGAAGCACGGCGGGCGGAGCGTGTCGAGCAAATGCGGCAGTGCCGACGTCATCGAGGCGCTTGGCGCAAACATCACCCTCACAGCGGAGCAGAACGAGCAGGTGCTCGCCCGCACCGGCATGTGCTTTATGCACTCGCAGGTCTACCACGCCGCGATGAAATTCGTCGCCCCCGTGCGGCGGGAGCTGGGCGTGCGCACCATTTTTAACATTCTGGGTCCGCTCGCAAACCCCGCAGGGGCCACCATGCAGATGCTCGGCGTGTATGATGAAAATCTGGTGGAGCCGCTCGCGCGCGTACTGTTAAACCTTGGCGTCAAGCGCGCGATGGTGGTACACGGGCACGATGGGCTGGACGAAATCACCCTCACCGACACCTCCACCATCTGCGAGGTGGCGGACGGGAAGCTCAACAGCTACTTTATCACGCCCGAGCAGTTCGGCCTCACCCGCTGCGCCATGGCGGAGCTCACGGGCGGCGACCCGCGGGAAAACGCGGGCATTGCCCGGGATATCCTCTCCGGCAAAAAGGACGCCAAGCGGGACACCGTGGTGCTCAACGCCGCGTGCTGCCTCTACATGGGCAAAAACGACATTACCATGCGCGCCTGTGTCGCGCTCGCGCAGGAACTCATCGACAGCGGCGCGGCGCTTAAAAAGCTGGAGGAGTTTGTCCGGGTGACCAACGAGGTGGCGGAATGAACATCCTGGACGAAATTGTTGCCTCCACCCTGCCGCGCGTGGCGCGGGAGAAGGCGGCGGGCCTCCCCGAACCAAAAGCGCCGCCGCGCAAGCCCTTCCACTTTGAGGAAAACCTGCGCGCCCCCGGCGTGTCGTTTATCTGCGAGGTGAAGAAGGCCTCCCCCTCCAAGGGCGTAATTGCCGCGGATTTCCCCTATCTGGATATCGCCCGCGCCTACGAGCGGGCGGGCGCGGACGCCATCTCGGTGCTGACCGAGCCGGACTACTTTCAGGGCCGCAATGCATACCTCGCCGAAATCCGCGCAGCGGTGGACACCCCCCTGCTGCGCAAGGATTTTACCATCGACCCCTTTCAGATCGAGCAGGCCGCGGCCCTCGGCGCGGACGCGGTGCTGCTCATCTGCGCCATCCTCTCCCCCGCGCAGGTGAAGGAGTATATCGCCCTTGCCGATACGCTCGGCCTCTCGTGCCTTGTGGAGGCGCACGACGAGGAGGAGATCAAAACCGCCCTCGCTGCCGGGGCGCGGATCATCGGCGTCAATAACCGCGACCTCAAGACCTTCACCGTGGACACCGCCAACAGCATCCGCCTGCGCAAGCTTGTCCCGCCCGATATCCTCTTTGTCGCGGAGAGCGGCGTGGGCGCGGCGGAGGACATCGCCCTGCTGCGCGAGCACAACATCAGCGCCGTGCTGGTGGGAGAAACCCTCATGCGCGCGCCGGATAAGGCCGCCATGCTCTCCTCCCTGCGGGGGGTACGCTGATATGAGCAAGGTGAAAATCTGCGGCCTGACCCGGCAGAGCGACATCGACGCGGTCAACCGCGCAAAGCCGGACTACATCGGCTTTGTCTTCGCGGCGGAGAGCCGCCGCAGGCTTCATCCGGAGGAAGCGGCGGCGCTCCGGGCAAATTTAAGCCCCGATATTCAGGCGGTGGGCGTCTTTGTCAACCAGCCGGTGGGCTGGATCGCCTCCCTCTGCGAGCGCGGCGTCATCGACCTCGTGCAGCTCCACGGCGAGGAGGACGCGGACTATCTTGCTACCCTGCGCCGCCTGTGCACCCACCCGGTCATCCGCGCGGTGCCGGTGGAGCATACCGTCCCCCCGCTCCCCCCGCACGCGGATTACTATCTCTTCGACACAGCCACCCCCCAGCGCGGCGGTGCGGGGCACCCCTTCGACTGGTCGGCACTGGACGGCTACACCGGCGCGCCCTACTTCATCGCGGGCGGGCTATCGCCCGAAACGGTGGCGGAGGCCGTCACGCGCCTGCACCCCTACTGCGTGGACGTAAGCAGCGGCGTGGAGACGGACGGCGTCAAAGACCCGGAAAAAATCATGCGGTTTGTAGATCTTGTTAGGAGGACAACGTAAATGGAACACGGCAGATTTGGTGAATTCGGAGGCCTCTACATCCCCGAAACCCTGATGCGCACCCTGCAGGAGCTGGAGGAGTCTTATGAACACTATAAAAACGACCCGGCATTTGTGGAGGAGCTCAACTGGCTGCTGGCAAACTACGCGGGGCGGCCCTCCCTGCTCTACTACGCCGAAAACCTCACAAAAGAGGTGGGCGGGGCGAAAATCTATCTCAAGCGGGAGGACTTAAACCACACCGGCTCCCACAAGATCAACAACGTCCTCGGCCAGGCGCTGCTGGCAAAGCGCATGGGCAAAACCCGCATCATCGCCGAGACCGGCGCGGGGCAGCACGGCGTCGCCTCCGCCACCGTGGCGGCGCTGATGAACATGGAGTGCGAGGTGTTCATGGGCAAGACCGACACCGAGCGGCAGGCGCTCAACGTCTACCGCATGCGGCTTTTGGGCGCGGAGGTGCACCCCGTCACCACCGGCACCATGACCCTCAAGGACGCGGTAAATGAGACCATGCGCGAGTGGTCGCGCCGGGTGTCCGACACCCACTATATCATCGGCTCCGCCATGGGGCCGCACCCCTTCCCCATGATGGTGCGGGACTTCCAGAGTGTCATCGGCAAGGAGATCCGCGCCCAGCTCCGGCAGACGGAGGATTGCCTCCCCGACGCGGTGGTCGCCTGCGTCGGCGGCGGCTCCAACGCCATCGGCACCTTCTATGATTTTATTGACGCGCCGTCGGTGCGCCTCATCGGCGTGGAGGCGGCGGGCGAAGGGCTGGATACCGGACGTCACGCCGCCGCCATCGGGCGCGGCACCGTGGGCATTTTTCACGGCATGAAATCTATTTTCTGTCAGGACGAATTCGGCCAGATTGACGAGGTTTACTCCATCTCCGCCGGTATGGACTACCCCGGCATCGGCCCGGAGCACGCCCACCTGCATACCATCGGGCGGGCGGAGTATGTCCCCATCACCGACGAGGAGGCGGTCACGGCGTTTGAGCATCTCTCACGCAGCGAGGGCATTATCCCCGCCATCGAGTCGGCCCACGCCGTGGCGCACGCCGTCAAGCTCGCGCGCGAGATGGGGAAGGATCAGCGCATCGTCGTCTGCCTCTCCGGGCGCGGCGATAAGGATGTGGCGGCCATCGCCAGATACAGGGGGGAAACACTTTATGATTAAGATACAGGAAGCCTTTCGCAATCAGCACAAGGCCTTTATCGCCTACCTCATGGCGGGCGATCCCAACCTTCCGTCCTCCGCCGCGTATATCCTCACCGCACAGGAGGCGGGCGCGGATCTGATTGAAATCGGCATCCCATTTTCCGACCCGATTGCGGAAGGGGAGGTCATTCAGGCGGCAAGCCAGCGCGCCCTGCGCGCGGGTACCAGACTGGACGGCATCTTCGACATGGTCGCGTCCATCAAAGATCAAATGCGCGTCCCCATGGTCTTCATGACCTACTTAAACCCCGTCTTTGTCTACGGGTACGACAGGTTTTTCGCCCGCTGCGTGGAGATCGGCATCTGCGGCATCATCATCCCCGACATGCCCTTTGAGGAGCAGGACGAGGCCAGGCAGATCGCAAAGAAATACGGCATTGAGGTCGTCACCCTCGTCGCTCCCACCTCCGCGTCGCGCACGGCGGAGATCGCCCGCCGCGCGGAGGGCTTCCTCTACCTTGTCTCCTCCATGGGTGTCACGGGGGTACGCGCGGAGATCACCACAGACCTCTCCGCCATCGTCGCGGATATCCGCAAGGAGACCGATATCCCCGTCGCCATCGGCTTCGGCATCGCCACCCCGGAGCAGGCGCGGCAGAACGCCCAAATAGCCGACGGCGTCATCATCGGCAGCGCCATCGTGCGCATCATCGCCGAGCACGGCGCGCACGCCAAGCAGCCGCTTTATGATTATATCAAGTCGATTAAGGATGCAATTACGCAGCTCTAAACTATGCACAAGTGCCCCTGCCGTAAAAGTTGCGGCAGGGGCACTCTTTTCCCATTTTTCTCTAGCGCAGGCTATTATTTCTTTGTTTTTATTGACAATGCATAATGATTTCCTTATAATTATAGTGTGTTTTGTTTGTGGCGCTAAAATTGCAAGCGGGAAGGATGTTTGAAAATGAAAAGATCAACCAAAGTTTGCGGCGCTTTACTGGCGGCTGTATTCGTGATACAGTTGATTCCTTACGCGGCCCAGGCCAAAACACTTGAATCGGCCAAGTGTGAAAACCTCTTTTTCTACGCGTTAAATGCGGAGGGAAAAAGCGTCCTGCTCAAGGTCATAGAGCTTGACGAGCTCAAGGCAATTTCCCACGGTCAGCCCGACAATGGCGATATCAATTATTATGCATCCACTACGGATAATTTCCCAACGACCCAGTACGTGGAGGCAAGAGGTATCACCCTGCCGGAGCTGGTGGATTATGTAAGCGCGAACGCAACAATGCAAGGTGCCCACAACCTGACCTATGCAGGCAATGATGTGATGCGGTTTTGTGCGACAGATGGCGGCGGAATATATAACAGGTCATGGACTTATGATGCGCTATACGGAGAACCGCGCTATTACTTTGAAGGCCTCTATGATTCCAATTACGGCTGGACACAAGGTTGGGAGATTTGCGAAGATTCTAATTCAGCACTTGCCTTAGAGACATATTATCAGGCATACCAAGGCAGCGACCCATATTATGAAGATAAACGGGCCGTATTTAATAACGGTACAGAGTCGTCAGTGATTCTGGGGACAACGGGGCTGTCCGGCCGGACGGCCTTCAATGATACAAATGATGACTCATGGGGAGAACTGGGACTTGCCGGATATATCGCGGCAAACGGCGGCGTTGCCGCGGGCTGTTTGGATGGTATGCTCTCGGATGAGCAATCGCTGCGCCTGGTCATCCCCATGACCGAAGCGGATTTGATGTCTGGACACCGGACATGTTATGATCATTTCAAGTGGATTTATAACATCCGACTGGATATGGTGGATGCACCAAATATCCCGTCCGAGGGGACGGTTGCAGAGCCTGTCGTAACCATGACACCCAGCGACGATGGGGGTACCCTTTCAATCTCCATTGCCTGCGACACCCCAGGCGCATCCATCTATTATTCCTATGACGGTGCGCCCCAAATTCTTTACACCGGAACGATTTCCATGGATGTCACCGGCCGGGACCTGGAAAAGGAGCCCGTTAAAATTTGGACAACGGCGGTACGAGAGGGCTGGGATGATGCGGGCATTTTGACATCAGGGGTCAATGCGGATGGTACATATCCGTTGGAAGAAAGCCAGATATTAGATCAGCAAGTAACCATTACTTCAGGAAACGACAGCACAACAGGAAATATGAGCTTAAGCGCAGCACAAACAGGAGACATTGCTATTACAATAGAACCGAACGCAAGCAATGGACTTAGTATCTTGAAAATAAACGGAAGACTCTATCCATTTGACAGTGGTGCCTATTCTGGAAAACGAATCGTCGGGGATTTTACTGTTGCGAATAATAGTAACTATACAATAACGGATGCAAGGATTGAAAAAGCATCAGATTCTGATATCAGCATATCCATCGCGGTATTAGATAAAAACCGAAATACAACATACGAAATCAGTGGCAAGATAACAAGCGGTAATTACGCCGGTATCAATACCTATGCACAGACTGCGCGGACCAAGTATCTTGCCAGCAACGATCAGGCCGATTATAATGACTTGCTGGTGAAATTAGATCTGAAAGTAGAAAGCAGCAGTGAGCAAACTATTGTCGCAGACACTAACACATCCTCCACCCAACTTATTTCTGCTTATGCGACAGTTGCTTCAAATTCTCCCAAAAAGGAGCTTGAGGACTTCAGCTTCTTGGAACTGAATACACTTCTGGACGGAATCAGAACGTGTGATACTGGTATATTATGGCTCTCTGATCTGGACTTCGAAGTTTCAAGCGAGTTCTTTACTGAAACCAGTATGAAAATCGAAACAGATTCAGATACTTCTTCCAATATAAAATATCGTGTATATAAGTATAACTTTCAAGATTTGCATGGAAGCTATTTAACTAGAATCACTCTTATGCAATATATCAAACACAGTGATATAAATACTTCATCTGGCAAGCCACAATTCGAGGTTAAAATCGCGAACAGTTTGATACTTGAATATAATGGTGCGGGAGGTGTCCTGCTTTATCTTGATGATGCGGGTTTTAAGATTAGCAATATAAAAATCCTAATTGATAATGTTCGAGTAACTGATGCTGCTCATTCGGATACCGAGCTTTTTTTCAAATCTTTTGCAACAACCGGACACGTCTCCTCTATATCAGACACAGGTGAATTGCTTGCTAGTAATGCATCTGTTGTAATTGCATCTGCCATACCAGTAGCACTATGGGGCGCTCTTTTATCTTCTATGGTTGCTGTTGTGGCTTCCTCTATATCGATTAGTAATAGTGATACCGGTCTAAATGAAACGGGGATGATTTATTCTATGAAACTGCCGCCGATCAAGTGGAGGCCTATGGAGACCTGATACGCTCCATTCAACTGGATTGCCAGAAAGCATACTTAATCAGTCGTGGTGATCGCCTTGTCCTCACTGGCTACTTAGCGTACGATAACATTAAATATGACTATGATTGGCACGTTCTATTTAATTACTCATCTATTTAATTGTTCATTATAGATTTTAAATGTTGAAACAGAAGGCGGTAAACGGAAATGATGATATCAAAGGCAACGAAAACACACCTCTCCATCATTGTTATACTGGCTATCGCGCTGCTCTGCTGCATCCTTTATGCTGTGAACCGTACGAAGGTAATCGATAGAATTGATGGGAGTTGTGTACGTGTCATAAGATCGGCGGCATACGGTGCGCAAACAGATATTGATCGCATGCGAGATCAGACTCTTACGCTGGAAGAACGGCAAGAGGCACTGCTTGAGCTGTCATGGAATCTTGAAATGATGGATCATTATATTGCTCTGATCTCCAATTATGAAGACATCGATTCTCTCGGTTCTATTGCCAATCAGTTCAGAATCCCCGGCATGTGGCTGCTTGGTAAATGGGACGAAGTTGGATATCCGGTTCATGACTCTATTTTTGCAGATGGCATGATAGACAAACAAGAATCAACTATATTAGACCTGCTGTATACCGATATGAAAGAAATATCTGACGCTATTATTATCACAGATATATCTGATTCCAGTCCTCCCGTGACCCAATCGCAGGTCATACGCAGCAAAGAGCTGATTCCTTTGTTAATTGAAATTACCGAACAGTGGGTTATACCTGAGGCCGGGGGTACCCGCTGGGACGCTTATGAGGGGTTGCCGCACGTTACACGTTAAATGACTGACAGCGAACTGATTGGGTTAGTCCCGGTAGCCGCCGCTACATTTGAGCTGGCAGCTCTCATAAAAAAATTCCGAATTCATAGACAACACATCGCCGATATTGATGACCTATAAACGAAACTTGAAGGTTTCCAGAAGTATCGGAATGTCTTGGTATGACAATGCTTGACTAGGGTAATGACACCGAACTGACAAAACGCTGCGTCCAAACGGTGACAATAGCGACAGCGGGCCGTCGTGCTCACAGAACGCACGGCGGCCCGCTGTATTGCTCTGTAAACACCTACCCCCGCCGCACGGTGCGGCGGCGGAAGGGGGCGGGCAGATAGTCGTCAATTCCACCGCTGACGGAGAGGTCCTGCATCTTGGCCCGCACCTGAAAGATGCAGTCCTCCTCCCGCGCACGGCCGAGCGCGACGTCCTCGGCAAAGGCGTGGCAGCTCGGCGCGCCGCAGGAGCCGCAGTGCAGGCCGGGGAGGCGGCCTTCCAGCTCCTGAATCAGGCGCTGCTTTTCCATCGCCGCGCCGAAATCCTCATCAAGCAAAAAGCTCGGCAGGGATTGCAGCGGGCGGACGTGCTCCAGCAGGGGCGTAATATCCTCGCCTGCCTGCTCCCCCGCGCGGTCACTCGCCTGCGCGAGCGCCTCCATGCGCATATAGGCGGCATGCGGGTTTTCCACCGTGAAGCAGCCCCCCTGGCAGCCACAGGCGCAGGCGGAGAGCGCAACCAGATCCACATCGGGCACCCGTCCGTCCTCCAGCGCCTCCAGCAGATGGATGACATTTTCCACCCCGTCGGCGGAGAGGCGGCGCTCTCCTTCCCCCGCCGTGCGCGCCGTGGCACAGCGCAGGCCCTCGCCCCCCGCCGTGCGCAAGGCGGGAATGGGCGCGCCGCGCTCCAGCAGCGTGCGCATATGTATTGGCAGTACGCGGCAGATATCCCGCATGGAAAACGCGCCGTCAAGCACGGGCACTGCAAAGGTGTCCGGGCTGTGGGCGGCCATGCGCTTAGCGGAGCACGGCACAATGGCAAACACCCCCACCCGCTCCGGCGGCAACCCCGTCCTTTCGCACGCCTCCTGCCGCGCGAGCACCGCGGCAAGCTCCATCGGCAGCAGGGGCGTCTCCAGCTGGGAGATCAGACGCGGAAAGCGCATCCGGATCAGGCGCAGCACCGTGGGACAGGCGGCGGAGATGCGGGGCGTCCCCGTCTGCCCGCTATGGGCGGACACGTGAGCCGCGAGCAGCTCGGCGGCGCGGGCGACCTCATACACCCCGTCAAACCCCATCTCCAGCAGGGCGGATAGAATGAGGTCAATATCCACCGGCTGGGGAAACTGCCCGTAAAGCGCCGGTTCTGGCAGGGCGACGCGGTAGTCAAACTCCTGTAGCACCGCCATATCGTCCCCCTTGGCACGGATCGCTTTGCGGCGGCATACGGCAATGCATTTGCCGCAGTCAATGCAGCGGTCACTCAAAATCTCCGCCTTCCCGCTGCGCACGCGGATGGCCTCGGTCGGGCAGGAGCGGATGCAGGAGGTGCAGCCGCGGCATCGCTCCTCGTCCAGATAGACGGCATGCTGAATTGTCATGACTGTCCCCCCCCTCTCGCAAAATATCCGGCGCTTATCCCTGCGCCGGTATGTAAAGCCGGATGGTGAGGGTGGTCCCCACCCCGACCTCGGTCTCGATCTCCAGCTCGTCGGCATAGCGCTTCATGTTCGGCAGGCCCATCCCTGCGCCAAAGCCCATCTCCCGCGCGGTGTCCCCCGCAGTGGAGTAGCCCTCCTGCATCGCGAGTTCCACGTCCGGAATGCCGGGGCCATGATCCACCATGCGGATGGTGATGTCGGTCATGCTGATCTCCGCCTCCGCTGTGCCGCCCCCGGCGTGGAGCACCATATTTATCTCACCTTCATACATACAGATGGCAGCGCGGCGAATGAGGTCCGAGGGTAGACCCAGCTTTTTGAGTGTCAGCTTCATCTGACTTGACGCGTCACCCGCCCCCATGGGGTCATCTCCATCCACCGGATAGGTCAGTTTAACAGATTCCATTGTGGCATTTCCTTTCTCTGCGCCGCCTGCCGCGGCAAAAGGTTTTCCCATATAATCTGTTTTATTATATCATATATCCCACCGGATGCAAAGCCTTTCCTCGTAGACATTGTTGGAGATTTCACAAGGTTTTTCCGCTCCGCTCCGCTCTTTTCGGCAATCCCTGTATTGACACGGGTTGACGGCTCTTATATAATATTGAAACAGGTGAAATGAATGAAAGAAGAATGAAGGAGGCCTTTGACCGTGGGAAACGAGCGTATTTATAACTTTTCCGCAGGCCCGTCCATGCTCCCGCTTGAGGTGCTGGAAAAGGCAGGCGCGGAAATCACCAATTATCAGGGTTCCGGCATGTCGGTGATGGAGATGAGCCACCGCTCCAAGGTGTTTGATCAGATTTTTGTGGACACGCAGGCGAAATTCCGCAAGCTTTTTTGTGTACCGGAGGGCTACAAAATCCTCTTTTTGCAGGGCGGCGCGTCAACCCAGTTTTCCATGGTGCCCCTCAATCTCATCGGCAAAACCGGCAAGGCCGACTATGCTGTGACGGGCAACTTCTCCAGCATCGCCTACAAAGAGGCGAAGAAGTACGGTACCATCCAGCTCGCCGCGAGCAGCGAGGATAAAAACCACACGTATATCCCCACGCAGGCACAGTTGAAGCTTGATCCCGGCGCGAGCTATTTCCACTACTGCGCGAACAACACCATCTACGGCACCGAGTGGCAGTACGTCCCCGACACCGGTGATGTGCCCCTCGTGTGCGATATGTCCTCCGACATTCTCTCCCGCCCGGTGGATGTGAGCAAGTACGGCATCATCTACGCCGGTGCGCAGAAGAATATGGCCCCCGCCGGTCTGACCGTCGTCATCATCCGCGCGGATCTCGCCGGCAGCGAGCTGCCCTATACCCCCCTCATGCTGAACTACAAGACCATGATCGACAAGGACTCCATGTACAACACCCCCCCCTGCTGGTGCATCTATATCCTCGGGCTGGTACTCGACTGGCTGGAGGAAAAGGGCGGCGTGCCGGGTATGGAGGCCATTAAGCACGGCAAGGCGCAAATGCTCTATGACGTACTGGACGGCTCCAGGCTCTTCTCCTGTCCGGCGGAGGTCGGCTCCCGTTCCGACATGAACGTCACCTTCCGCTCCGTCAGTGAAGAGCTCGACGCCAAGTTCGTCAAAGAAGCCACCGCGCAGGGCTTTACCAATCTGAAGGGCCACCGCAACGTCGGCGGGATGCGCGCTTCCATCTATAACGCCATGCCGGTTGAGGGCGTGGAGAAGCTGTGCGACTTTATAAGCGCGTTTGACAAAGCGAATTAACTGATAAGTGGAGGCGCAACTATGTTCCGGATCAAAACCCTGAATAAAATTTCTCCCGCCGGTCTCTCCGGGCTCGATAAGTCCCGCTATGAGGTCTCCGACGATGTACAGAATGAGGACGGCATTCTCGTCCGCTCGGCGGATATGCATGAATATACCTTCCCCGACGCCCTGCGCGCCGTCGCCCGCGCGGGCGCGGGCACCAATAATATCCCCATCGACCGCTGCTCTGAGGCGGGCATTGTGGTCTTTAACACCCCCGGCGCGAACGCGAACGCTGTCAAGGAGCTTGTCATCTGTGCGCTGCTGCTCTCCTGCCGCAACGTCACCGCCGCGTCTGCATGGGTGCAGGATCAGGTCGCTTCCGGCATTGAGGTCGAGAGCGTGGTGGAAAAGGGCAAGAGCCAGTTTGTCGGGCCGGAGCTTTCCGGCAAGACCCTCGGCGTCGTCGGCTTAGGTGCCATCGGCGTGCAGGTGGCCAACATCGCCACGAAACTCGGCATGACGGTCTACGGCTACGACCCCTATCTCTCTGTGGACGCCGCGCTTTCCATGTCCCGCCTCATTCACCGCGCGACGGATTTGGAAACGATTTATAAAAACTGCGACTTTATTACCGTCCACGTCCCCCAGACCGCTGAGACCAAGGGAATGATCAACACCGACTCCATCAGTATGATGAAGGGCGGCGTGCGCATCATCAATCTGGCCCGCGGCGGCCTCGTAAATGACGACGATATGCTCGCAGCGCTGGAGTCCGGCAAGGTGGCGGCCTATGTGACCGACTTCCCGAACAACAAGCTTGTCGCGGGCAAGAACGTCATCCCCATCCCCCACCTCGGCGCATCCACGCCGGAGAGCGAGGAGAACTGCGCCGTGATGGCGGCAAAGCAGCTGCGCGACTATCTGGAGGCGGGCAATATCCGCAACTCGGTCAATCTGCCGAATCTCGAGCAGCCGTGGAGTGCCATTACCCGCCTGTGCCTGATCCACCGCAATGTCCCCGGCTGCATCGCACAGATCACCGGCATTCTCTCCGAGCAGAATGCCAACGTCGCCAACATGACAAATAAGTCCAAGGGCGACTACGCCTACACCATCGTGGATGTGGACAGCCGCCTCAACGACAGCCTCGCGGACGCGCTGCGCGCCGTTCCCGGTATCCTGCGCGTGCGGGTGCTGCACCATTAAAAAGCATCTGCCGTCACACATTCCATAACGAAAGAGGAAGAGAAAGATGGAAACAGGGATCCACACGCACACCGGGACACGCACGGTCACCGACAGCTACGGCAACCAAGTGGTGATTCCCGCGGAAGTAACGCGCGTAGCGCCGACTATCCCCGCTTTTATTCAATTGACTGAACTGCTGACGCAAGGCGGCGGCAATATCGTGGCGTCGACACACGAGGTGACGAGCAACCTCATCGCAATATTTCCTGATTACACAAAGGCGAACCCATATCACTACAACGTGCGTCATGTGCCAGACCTGATCGCCGCCAAAGCGCAGGTGGTCTATGGTCCTGATGATCGGCATTCCGATGACGATAAGGCGCAGCTCAGAGAGGCGGGTATCGCCTTTGTCGCGCTGAACAATGTGCACACGTTTGCGGGCATGTGTGAGACGATTCTGACGATCGGTGAAATACTGGGCGAGCATGCATTACAAATGGCGGAAAAGTTTGTTGCCTATTATCGGCACAACATGGATGACGCAGCGCGGCGCACCGCCGGACTGTCGGCAGGCGACAAAAAACGCATCGCGCAAATCTGGTCGATGGACTGGAATGGTCAGAGAGTATATACCTGTATCAATAAAGACAATATCTCACACGCATATTATGAAGCGGCCGGCGCAATCAATGTTGCCGCCGATTACTGCGGCGACAGAACTTTCATGAACCATGATTGCAGCGCCGAACAGATCATTGCGTGGAATCCTGCGTACATCATCACCATGGACAGCAACAGGGAGTATGGCGGGGTACGGGAACTCCTTCTCAGCGATCCCGCGCTCGCCGATGTGGACGCGGTGCAACATGGAAACGTGTTCACCTGCCCAACCAAGCTTCACCTCTGGAATGCACGCAGCAGCGAAGGTGCGATGATGCCTTACTGGACCGGCACCATTCTGTATCCTGAATTATTCGGCGATATAGACATGCAGGCAGTTGTGAGGGACTTTTACAGGCAATTTTACAACACCGAGGTAAACGACGAGTGGATTCACGCCGTGCTTGCCGGGAAATAGTCGGCGCGTGGAACGGCATTCGTAGGACAACAGGAAGTGCACCCCTTACGTTCGTGTTCAGTAGATCATACTGTCTGACGTTTGGGGTGCACTTCATTGCATGCAAGTGATATTCTGGCCGCTTCGCCGGGCTTTCCTGCTCTCAGCAGGCTATGGCGCGGCTGCGCGCCGCGCGGGCGGCCGCCTCTTTCCACGGCGCTTCCACAAATTTCAGCGCCTCCGGTGTCTGCCGCACCGCGGCAAGGCAGATGGCCTCGGTCTGTACCTCCACGTAGGCGAGGAGGTTCCCATTCTGCCGTACCGCCTCCAGACAGACCGCCTCTGTCTGTTCCCCGATGAGTTCAAATACCCCCCAGTCCACACGCACCGCAAGCTTGCACAGGCGTTCGCTCGGGTTTTGCAGGGTGCGGATCGCGACGGGATTTTTTATGATTTGCTCCATCTCCAGAATCGCCGGTGTCTTCTCCCGCACAAAGGGCAGGGCGTCCGGGTTTTGCAGCAGCGCCAGTATACAAAGCTCCTCTGTCTGCTCCTTTACATATTGCAGTGCAAGGCCATTGCGCTTCACCGCCCGCAGGCACATGGGCTGTGTCTGGTGCTCAATATATCGTAGTGCCATGGGATTTTGCCGGAGCGCCTCCAGGCAGATTTCCTCGCTCTTCTCCTCCACATGGCTCAGCGCGAGCCCATTTTGCCGGATGGCAAGCCTGCAGAGGGCCGGGGTCTGCTTGCGCACCGCGCTCAGCACGATTCCGTTGCGCGCCAACGCCATAGCGCAGAGCGTCTCGGTCTGCTCTCTGAGATGCAGGAGAGACCACGGATTGGACTTTACCGCCTCTACACAGAGGGCTTGGGGCGGGTCGTTGATATACTTGATAAATGCGCCGTCCTTGCGCACCCGTTGGAGATAATCGTCAAATTCACTCTGGCACATAGGTCACACTCCTTATATGGCTTCAGCGGCTGGAAATGCCGGCTAAGATTTCTTTTTCCAGCAGTCTGGAGAGGGTTTTGGGCATCTGTTCCTCATCAGAGATGTCGATGTGCGCCTCTCCATAAATCTGCTTCATCTGCGCCTGATCCTCCCCAATGGCGAAGGCCAGCGTCTTGATCCCCCTGCGTCGGGCGCTCTGCACCACCCCCCTGATATCGTTTTTCGCCAACGCGCCGCCATATCCGCTGGAGTTCGGCTGCCCGTCGGACAGGATCATTAACAATTTATTCTTTTCGGTGCGCTCCGCCAAAAAGTTCGCCGTAATGCCCAGCGCCATGCCGTCGCGGTTGTCTCCCTCGGCCGCCATTTGGTTCACCGCGTATTTGGCGGTCTTGACATCCTCAAACTGCTTATAGACGCGATAGCACAGCGCGTGGTCACAATGATAACCCGCGATCAGGGTGGGAATCTCCAGCCATTCCAACACCTCCGTGAGCAGCATGGCGGACTCCTTGACGGCGGTAAGCCGCTTCCCCCCCATTGAGCCGCTGTTGTCCACAAGAATCGCAACGGACATATCGAGGAGCTTATCCGGGTTTTTCTTCTTTGTAAAGTACCTCTGATCCACTTTATAGGCGCTCTTCGCGTCCACCTTTCTGCCAATATAGCGGTGCCGCTGCGTGGTAACGCCCTCCTCCTGGATCATCTTCTGCACCTCTCTGTATATCTTTTTCAGATAGGTGCGGTTGGTATCTATGATCCCCTCATAGACCTGCTGATCCTCCAATCCGGGGAGGACCTGCCGCAGCACCAGCGCGATGCCGAAGTGGGGGGAGCACATGTTCTCCGTGGTAATGTGGGTGACGGCCTCATTGAGCTGATCCTGCGCCGCCAGCACCTCCGCTTTCTCTTGCCTCAGGTCGGCATAAATCTGATCCATGACACGCTGCAGCATCTCCTCCGGGTACTGGGTGTTCCCCTGCTCGGAGAATTCCTGCTCCGCCGCTGGGGCATCCTCCTCAGAAGCATCGGCGCCCTGTCGGAAAATATTCTCCGGAGGGGAGGAAAAAGCCTCACCGCCGCAACACTCCATGGCGCGCTCCAGCTGATCCATCAGCGCCCTCACCGCGTCCATCCCATGTCCGGCGCGACCGCCGCCCCCGCCGTTCCCGCTTGCACCCTGCTCCAGGGACGGAGCCGCTTGCGTGTCCTCATCGCTGCCGCCCGTACTGCTGCCGCCGCTCCCGTCTTCCTCGGCGGTGTCTCCGCTGCCGGAAGTGCCGCCGCGCTTCTCCTCCGACGGGTCGCCGCCGTCTCCACCGCCGCCGTCGCGTTCGGTGTCCTCCTCGCCGCCGCCTTCCTCGCCGCTCCCGGTGCCGTCGTCCTCGCCGCCGCCAGACTGAATCGTCTGCTCCCCGTCGTTCTCCCCGTCGTCGCCGCCGGGCTTAGGGCCACCCTCACCACCGGGGTCGCCGCCCTCCTCGCTGCCGTCGTCGCCGTCCGCGTCACCAAAGCCGCCGCCCTCCTCATCGCGCTCTCCCTCGTCTTCACCGCCGCCGCCGTCGCCGCCGCTCTCCTCCGAGGGCTCCTGCTCATCGTCGGCCTCCAGCGCTACGGACATGCGGATGAAGGGCCACAGCTGCTCTGCCATCACGTTGATACAGCCGTATTTTACCCCCAGATCATCGGTCGCCTTCGCCGTATCCATATAACCCTGCATGCTATGAAGCGCCTGCATATACCAAGAGGATTCCATGGTCTCCTCCCGCAGGACAAAGACGCTGCCAAAACGGGCATATTGCAGCAACAGCGCGGTCATAATGGTCAGGGGCGTGTGCTCCCCGCACGCTATGAGGCTCTCCAGCGAGGGCAGATTGGAAAACAGCCCCTCCCTGAGTGTTATAATGCTCTTTTTGACAAAGGCACTATGGCTGCGGCACATTTTTTCCTCATCGTGTGCGTCACTGATGACGTTGGCAAGGTCGGAGTATATCTTCTCAATGAGCGCGGCGTACTCCGGCTGCTTCATCGCCGCCATAATCTCGCCCCGCACCCGTCCGTCCTCCATCTGATCCCGCTTGTCGCCCGCGAAGGGCATTTTTCCTGTTTTGAGCGCCTGTATCGCCGCGAATTCACCCTTGATGTCAAAATATAACACATGGGCAAGCTCATGAAATAAGTATCCCAAGATAACGAACACCTTATTCTGATGGGCGGCAAAATTGCGGGTAAGCAGATTACAGGTATCAATATAGATGGTTTTCCCATAGGTGCGCGACGCGGGAATCGTTTTCTCCGGGCCGGATTGTTGCAGCACCAGCTTCAGCGGTACGGTACGCCCCGCGCTCAGGGTACGCAGCAGATCGTTCAGGTATTCCGAAAAGTAGGAGGAACCGGTGAATGTCTCAAATCCGATTTCATCCGCGTTCAGGTGGTCGAGGTGGGCGCGCACACGCTCCAAAAATAAGCTCTCCATTTCTCCGCCTCCCCTTTTTACAGGTACAAATCCACCACAGAGGAGATCATAGCCGCCTGCTCCTCCATATCGTTGCTCCCCTTGGCGACCACACACTCAATACAGTCCTGCTTCAAGTCGGAAAAGCCGTCCAGCTTGGCCGTCAGCACCCACATTTCCAGCTCCGAAACGGAGATGCTGCCGTCGGTAATACCCTTATCCTGACAGAATTCCCGCAGCTTGCTCCACACCGTATAGCAGGTCTCCAGCACCGACTGCTCCTCCACCCGGGTGTTCATGGACAGGCGTTCAAACACCTTCTTTTTTGGCATATCGTAGCTGTCGATGATGCACGCCATACGCCGAATCACCGAGGGATCCAGAAGACGGCAGGAATGATAGCCCACGTTGTCGGTGTAGACCACAACCGCATTCCTGTGCCGCCGGGTGTGGGAGCCGTCCACCAGCGGAATGACCGCCCCCGGGCGGTCGTACTCGTTGAGCCCCACCAGCACTCCGCTGTCCTTGATGCGGGAAATCTCCTGCACCTCTACGATATAGCCTTTTTCCAGCGCCTTTACGTAGTTGGACGCCACATGCTTGAACCGGGGCACATTACTCTCCGTCTCCCGCACAAGAGACGCATACGCCTCCATACACTGGTCGGGCGTCGCGTCCTCCTTCCTGCTCCCTGTCATGTGAAAATACGCCCCCGCCGGGTTTTCGGCGATCTCTGCAAAGGAGGGCCGCGCCAGCGGCTGCGCCGCCACCGCATTGGGTACAAAGTCGCTCAAAAAGTCCTGCGTCTCCATATTGCTGTGGCAGGTGACACGCAGTAGCGGCATATGCAAAATACAGGCCATTACCTCCACGCCGGTGGATTTTCCATAGGCTGTGATCCCCCGCCACATGAAATTCACCATGGGCCGCTGCTCGTTTTGGGAGTAGACAAAGCGCTGCGCCAGCTTCATGGTTTCCTCCGGCACCGGAAAGCTGTCTTCAAAGACAGGGATTAGATCCAGTTCCTCCTCCGTCCATTGGAACTGCGCGGAAAACGCGCGGAACAGCTCCTTTGCCTCCGCCACACTCACCACCGCCGTCGCCCCGGTGGAGGAGGCGGTGTGGGACAGGAGCACCGGTTTCCCGCAAATCACCTTGTGATAGCGCATCCCGCCCAGCGAGACTGTCTGCTCGTCCAAGAGGGCAATTGCGCCGGATTTATCGTCAATCTCCATCTTCTTTTCGGTGAAAATCCGGTACAGCGCATCACTGAGCTTGTAGAGCGCACCCCCGTCGAATGGCGCGTGCCTGTTGCTGTTCCCCTCCAGCTGCTCCAAAAGCGCGTTAACCTCTGCAAATTTCTCCCGCAAAGTGGGGAAAAATCCAAGCAGGAGGGGTGTGGCATCAAAGTCCTCCTCTGTGAGCAGGTTGGGAAGGGACTGGTAGCCCCCCGCCTCCGTGACGATGGCCGCGCGGATGGTTCCGTTCTTTTGCAGGCTCGCAATGAGCCGCCCCTGAGCGAGCGCCGTCTCGGTGGCATAGACAGTCTCACTGATTTTCACCAGTGCAATCTCCGCCGTATCCCCGCCGAAATAGTTGAGCACCGCCTTGACCACCCATGCGTTAAGGCACGCCAGCTTCTTCCCCTGATTCAACTCCGACATGGAATTGGTGTCTGTGGTCGTCTCCTCCATGGTGTTATATGGCGCCGGTAAGTCTCCTGTAAAAAAGGAGTTTTTAGAAAATAAAATTGAGTTCACATCTATCCCTCGACTTTTGTTTAGTTAGCTATCGCTAATTATAGTTACCTACCGCTAATTATACCACAAATCATGCAGTTGTACATCTAATTTGATAGAAATAAGCCCTAAATTATCTCCAAAAAGTGATGCGTCTTATGGTGTACTATTGATAAAAAATACGCCGAATTCCTCCTTGCATTCCGCAATTTGGAACCCGGCGCATTGGGGTCAGGATGTGGCGGACTCCAGCAGGGCGGCGACAGCCTCCAACTGGTTCGGGGAAATATCCTCAATCTCCCCCCGGTCACAGTAACCGGAAAAGCGAGGGTCAATGGGAACCCGCCCCAAAACGGGGATGGCGAACTCCTCCGCCACCTTGTCAAGGGTACTGGGTCCGAAAATCTCATGCCGCCCGCCGCAGTCGGGACAGACGAAATAGCTGAAATTTTCCACCAGGCCAAGGAGTGGCACCCGCATGAGCTTCGCCATATTCACCGCCTTGGCGACAATCTTCCTCACCAAATCCTGGGGCGACGTCACCATGACGATCCCATTCACGGGAAGGGACTGGAACACTGTCAGGGGGACATCTCCGGTGCCGGGCGGCATATCTACAAACAGGTAATCCAGCTCTCCCCATATCACATCCCCCCAAAACTGCTTTACAACCCCCGCAATGACAGGGCCACGCCAGATAACGGGATCGGTCTCGTTTGGCATGAGCAAATTCAGGCTAATCACCTTGATCCCGCCCTTAGAGGCGACCGGCAGAATGCCGTTATCGTCGGTATATGCCTGGGTATGAAGACCAAATGCGGTAGGGATGGAGGGGCCGGTAATGTCGGCGTCCAAAATCCCGACCTTTTTCCCCTGCTTTGCCATAGCCACGGCAAGGGATGACGTCACAAAGCTCTTGCCGACCCCGCCCTTGCCGCTCATCACCGCAATGACATTTTTGATCTGGGAGAGCTCATGCGCCGGAACACTGAAATTGGGCACCGTATTCTTCGGTTCGCCGCAAGTGCCGCTCTGTGCGCAGGATGAGCAGCTCTCGCTGTTACATTCTGACATGCTTTTCCGTCCTTTCTGTTGCAGATGCAGAGAAACTGCACGGCAATCCCGCGCAGTTTCTCTGTATTGTATATCATTTACTTACAGGCTGTCAATCGAAATATTGCCAAGGTTGAGCGAGTTATTGTTGATGGCCACGGTATCCGTCACGCCGATCTGAGGCACGGTTACCTTCTGCACCAGCTTGTCATCGGCATACAGGGAGTACTCACCCGGATCCAGATGATCAAACTTGAAATCACCGAAGTAATTGGTAACCTGCGTCTCGTCCACGCCGTTACCGACCAGACGCGCCGCGACACCCTTGACACAGTCGCCGTTTTTGATGAACCCGCCGCCCACAAAGGCCTTATCAAACAGGTAGTAGTTCTTGTAGAAGACGTGGGGCTTTGTGTTCAGGTCGGGCATAACGACATCCAACTTCTCGTCTTTGATCTTCTGCTCCATCTCCTCCGGCTCAATGCAGTAGTGCTTAATGGCCTCGGTGGGGCAGGAGTGGGCACAGCGGGGCATGCCGGGCGCATCGCCGGAGTCGATGAGATGGGCACACATGGTGCACTTCTGCGCCACGCCGTACTCCTCGTTCCAGTAAATCGCGCCGTAGGGGCAGCTGTCCACCAGGGACTTCTTATCCCGTGCCTTCTCCGCGTCAATGAGGACAATCCCGTCCTCTCGGCGGACAATGGCCTCTGGATTTGCCTTCTGGCAGGGCGCGTCCTCGCAGTGCATACAGGGGGTGGGGCGGTAGGAAACGTCAATGCGGGGATAGAGCCCGCGCTCATTGCGTTCTATGTTCATCCAACGGTGTCCGTGGCGGGGCTGCGGCTCCGTGTAGGGCGACCAGTCGTTATCAACATATTCATCCTTACAGCTAATAAAGCAGTTGTTGCAGTCAAAGCAAAGGTTCACATCAATTACTAAATAATGCTGTTTCATTACTCTTCTCCTTTCCAGTTTTCAATTTCCACAAGGCAGTGCTCCGTCGCCATGCCGGACGCGTATTTCGAGAGGAAGCGGGACGGAGTGAGAATATTGATACAGCCGCCGAGGTCTGTGGACTTGCCGGGCTCGCCGACCGGCTTATACTCAGCACAGGACTCATAGCAGTGGCACGTACCCTCAGGAACACGCTCGGTGAGCTGCGCCGCAAAGACGACGGAGCCGCGCTCGTTATATGTCCTGACCAGCGTGTGATGCTTGATGCCGCGCCTTCTCGCATCGCGCGGGTTAATACGGATAATCCAGTAGAACTCGCCGTCCACCTCGACGCGGTGATCCTTGATATCATTCATCCACGCGTCCTTGCCGTCGCCCATGGTATGGAAGGAGAAGCGGGGATGCGGCGAAAGAACTGCCAGCGGGTATTTCTTGAAGCGTTCGCTATGGTGTCCCTCGAAGGAGGGGATATACATCGGCATCAGCGGGCGCTCCTTGTCGTCAGTGTCGTAGTGCCCGAAGCGCTTGAGGCTGTTCGAGACGAACTCGACCTTGCCGGTCTGGGTCTGCAGGCCGTCGGGACGGGTCTTGACGTGCGGCGGGAGGTTCGTCGCCCAGCCGCGGAGATCTTCCTTGCGGCCCTCAGCAAACCAGCGCTGCGCAGGTGCCGACGGCGCCTTGTTCGTGACGGGCACAATGTAGTAGCCCTTTTCGGTAAAGTCCTCCCAGCTGATGACCTTGGGGAGGTCCGACGCGTAGAACATCTGGCGGCACCAGTCGAGATCGGTCTTGCCCTCGGCAAAGACATCACCCGTACCCAGACGCTCACAGATCAGGCGGAAAATTTCATAGTCGGCCTTGGATTCGCCCAGCGGCTCAATGCACTTTTTCTGGAAGACGATCACGCGGTGGTTGCCCTGGTTGTGGGAGTCGGGGTTGTAGCCGGAGTTACTCGACCACTCGCCAATATCCCAGCGCTCGAAGTTGGTGCACGCGGGCAGAATGATGTCGGCGAAGGGAACCTCGCCCTCAAACCAGATGGATTGGCTGATGACAAACGGCAGACGTTTCGTCCGGTACATTCTCGCGTAGCGGTCGCCCTGGCCCATGGTGCCGATGTGCGGGCCGCCGTACTTGTGCAGGAACTGGATGCGGTTATAGCCTGCCGCGGGATACTCATAATGGTGGAACTGCTGCTCCTGTGACGCGCCGACAAAGCCACGGCCCCACCACTCGACCTTGTCGTCCAGAATACACTCGGGCAGACGCATACGGTCGATATGGACGCCCGCGCCGGTACTCAGGTTGGAGGTCATGCTCTTGGTGGTCACGCCGTCAAACATACGGAAGGCAAAGCACGCGCCGCCGAAGGTGTTGTCACAGTCGCCGGAAATGCCGCCGTCGGAGTAGCCGGGGAAGTAGAAGTCCGAGTCAACGGGCGCGCCCTGCGTGGTGCTGAAGAGGTTGATGCCGGGCTTGCCCATGCCCTGCATGGTGATCAGCGCGATCATCATGCGCGCCCAGTCCATGCCGATGGGGCTGCGGCAGCAGCCGCCCCAGCCGCCGAGTCCGCCGGCTGCCAGCATGGTCTTCTTGCTCGCCCACTCACGCGCGAGGGCACGGATATCCTCGGCGGGGATGCGGGACTCCTTCTCCGCCCACTCTGCGTCCTTGGGGATGCCGTCGGTACGGCCGAGTACGTAATCGACCCACTCGTCAAAGCCGAAGGTCTTTTCCGCGACGTACTCTTTGTCGTACAGGCCTTCCACGAGCCATGTGTGGGCAATGCCCAGCGCCATCGCCGCGTCGGTGCCGAGCTGCGGGGAGAACCACTTGCCACGGTACAGACCGGCGGAGTGGTTGTAGAACGGGTCAATCCAGACCATCTCAACGCCCATGTCGTACAGCCAGCGGCGGCGGATGGTGCTTTCAAACGCGCTGTAAATGCCGTTGTTCGTCTCCGGGTCGGAGGACCAGAAGACCAGCATCTCACAGTTTTTGATGCAGTCTTCATACAGGTCGGTCTGCGCGGGGTTACCCAGACGGCCTGTAAAACCCCACATATGGGTTGCGCCCCAGTGCCAGCCTTCCCATGAGTCCGGGTTATGGTCGCCGTAAGTGTAGCCTGCGGCGTTCATGAAGCGGATCAGGGAGCTGTGGCGGTAGCCGACGTTGCCCCAAAGGTGGTGGGAGCTCGGCTCAATGACGCAGCAGCCGGGGCCGAAGTCCCGTTTGATGCGCTTGATTTCGCTGGAAACAATATCCAAAGCCTCGTCCCATGAAATGCGGACATAGCCCGACTCGCCGCGCTTTTCCTCGTTGCGCTCGCCGTTGGGGTCAAAGTCCACGCGCTTCATTGGATACAGATTGCGGCGCTCTGTGTAGATCATGGCCTTAAAGCCCTGCGTCACAGGCGTCACCGTTGTCTTACGCGGGGGGGTATAGGACTTCCCTCTCGCCTCAACAACCCAGGAATCTGCATCGTCGTCGTCAAGATCAATCGGCGTCATACGGACAATTTTATCCTGCTCCTCATCGACGTAGACGAATACGGGGCCGCCGGTTGTCAGTTGGGTCTTTCTCACTAAATTCGCCATTTTAACCGTCCTCCATCATTCATAAGAGATCTGCGCGTCAATGGGCGCAGTCGTGCGGTTCTATCTGATTCATTTTATATCATCAAAAGTATGACCTGTCAAAATTGTAACAACTGAAATGAAGCACTTTTTGGGAAAAATGAATCAAAAAATCATTCATGCATGCAACTGATTACTTGCAAACTTTTCAGACACTGCGCCGGTGAATTGGCTTGATTCACCACAATATGCGCGTTCTCTTTGGTCAATGTGTCTAACTCCGTTTTTCAAAAAAACGTTTTACTGCAAAAGAATGCAATCAGTCACTTGCAAAACCGCGAATTTTCTACTATAATGTATTGAATGAAAAAACACTCTTTTTTCAGCCTTGGGGAAGGGATGTCTGTAGATGAAAGAAACCAAACAGTGGATTCTGGAGGCCGCCGCCACCATCTTTGCAAAAAACGGATTCAACAGCACCACCACGCGCGCCATTGCGGACTTGGCGGGCATCCATGAATCCACGCTGTTTCGGATCTACAAGAGCAAGGAGGCACTCTGGGAGGATCTTCTCCTGAACATGACGCCCAACGCGGAGTCCATCGATGTCAATGAGCTGACGGGGGGGGCCGATTTGGAGAAGGATTTTCAGTATCTCTTCTACTGCGGTGCCATGCTGCACGTGCGGCATATTCCGGTATTTCGTTTTGCCATGCAGATGGAGGCGCAATACGACGCCGACCGCTTTGCCAGAATCGAGAGCATGATATCCTATATGGAGCGTTATTTTACCGCGCTGATGCAGCGGGATATTTTAGTGGAATTCGACTACCGCATGCTTGCGGAGCATGTCAACAGCCTGACCTTTATTAAGGCGACAGAGTTTATCGCGGCGGAGCAGTTTAATATCCCCGCGGAGCAGTCCGCACGCACCTTCGCCACGCAGTATGGAACGTACTTTGCGCATATTTTGGACGCAAATATTTATTTAATTTAAAAACGAGGCCGGATTTCTCCGGTCTCGTTTTGTTTGCCTCTGCTTCTTGCGCTGGGGGGTTCCCCATACCATAAGAAGTACAAATAACCACCGGTGCAAGTAGTTTCCGCAAGCTACGCCTTCCCCACATGCAGCAAGCACAGCGCAACCGTCATCTCGACACTGCCCGCCATCACCTCTGCCGCGCGCTTGGCAATCTCCTTGGAATATTCCTGTATCCCCTCATGGACATTCATCCGCAGGCAGGTGCGCACCATATAGGACAAAAACGTCTCGGTGATCAGCACCGCGTCCTGCAGGGAGATGACATTCGGGTACATCGCCTGCAAATACTCCACCATAAAGTTGCGCATCGACGCCGGGATGCACCACAGGCGCTTTGCCAGCGGCTCGAAATTCGGGCCGTCCTCGACAAAAATGCGCAGAATATCCATGTGCTGAAACAGCACCTCAAAAAAATAGCCCGACAGGACGGTCAGGTCCATATGCAAATTGGTATAGGTCAGTCTGGCTTGCAGATAATCCTCGTCAATCTCCACCATGTGAAAGCGCTCGACGACCGCGTAAAACAGCGCCAGCTTATCCTCAAAATGGCGAAAAATCGTGACGGAATTGCACCCGGCCTCCTTGCTGATGTCCTTGATTGTTGCGGCGGAGTATCCTTTTTGGGAAAAGACACGCAGCGCCCCCTGCAATATCCGCTCATGGGTCTCCTCAAAGCCCTTCGTCGTCGCCATTGCATCCCCCTCTTTTCCGCTGATCGTGTTGGTCGTGCCACCGGTCAAGATAGGCCTCACGCTCCAGCGCGTCCTTGATCTCCAGCCCGCGTTCTCCCGCCCGGCCCTCCATATGGTGAGTAAATTCGTGGGCAAGCGTGTCGTACAGCTCCTGCATGAGCGCCTCCCTGTCCAAATCGCCGTAAAGCGCCATAAATGAACCATAGTATATTTTAATGTATCGCCCCATCTGGTCACGGCAATACTGCCCCATCACATACACCCTGCCGCCGGGGGGATAGTTGTCCGGGCGCTTGCGCCCCCGCAGGAGCAGGATGCCGCCGTTGAGCTCTTCATAAAATTCCTTTGGGAAACGCTCGGCAATCTCATCGAGCATGTCCCCCACCTCTTCAAAGCGGAACATCGCCCTGCCCTCCAACGGTATCCGCCGGGCCAACCATGGACAGGGAAATGCGCCCCCGCTTTTCGTCGCACGCCAGCACCCAGACCGTCACCACGTCGCCGACCGCGCAGACCTCAGAGGGGTGGCGCACGCGCCGTTTGGCGAGCCTGCTGATATGCACCAGCCCGTCCTGATGGACGCCGATGTCCACAAAGACACCGAAATCAATCACGTTGCGCACCGTTCCGGTCAGCTCCATGCCCGGTTTCATATCCTTCATGTCCATGACGTCGGTACGTAGGAGGGGCGGCGGCAGCTCCTCGCGCGGGTCCCGCCCCGGCTTCATCAGTTCCTTTGCCACATCACGCAGGGTGGGGACGCCGATGCCGCACTGCGCGGCGGCCTCCTCCTCCCCGCAGTCCTTGAGGCGCGCGGTGAGTTCAGCGAGCCGCCCCGCCCTGACATCTTCCACGGTATAGCCGCACAGGGTCAGGAGCTTTCCGGCCGCCTCATAGCTCTCCGGGTGTACGCCGGTATTGTCGAGCACCTGCTTGGATTCCGGCACGCGCAGAAATCCGGCGCACTGCTCAAACGCCTTCGGCCCGAGCTTCGGCACCTTGAGCAGCTGCTTGCGCGTGGTAAACGCGCCGTTTTCCTCCCGGTAGGACACCACATTTTTCGCAATGCCCGCGCTCAGCCCGGAGACCCGCGCAAGCAGGGGCGCGGATGCGGTATTTAAGTCCGCCCCCACCGCATTGACGCAGTCCTCTACCACGCCGGAGAGGGTCTCGTCGAGCCGGGTCTGCGGCATGTCGTGCTGATACTGCCCGACGCCGATGGACTGCGGGTCGATTTTCACAAGCTCCGCAAGCGGGTCCTGCAGCCGCCGCGCGATGGACACCGCACTGCGCAGGCTGACGTCGTATTCCGGAAACTCCTCCGCGCCGAGCTTGGACGCCGAATACACCGACGCGCCCGCCTCACTCACCACCATATAGCTCACCCCCGGCGTATCGCGCAGCAGTTCGGCGGTCATCATCTCCGTCTCCTTCGACGCGGTGCCGTTGCCGATGGCGATGTGCTCCGCGCCGTGCTTTTGAATCAGTTTTTTAAGGGCCGCAATCGCCTCGCTCTTCCCCCGCTCGCCGTGCGTGGGGTAGATGACACCGGTGTCGAGCACCTTGCCCGTCCCGTCAACCACGGCCACTTTACAGCCCGTGCGGTAGCCGGGGTCGAGGCCGATAGTCACCTTCCCCTTGACCGGCGGCTGCATGAGCAGGGGCTTTAAGTTCAGTGCGAACATCTCTATGGCACCCTCCGACGCCCGTTCGGTCAGGAGCGCGCGCGTCTCCCGCTCCAACGACGGGGCGATGAGCCGGTCGTAGGCGTCATCCGCCGCGCCGCGTACAAAAGCCATCGACGGCGCGCCGGGCACCAGCACCGCGCGGCGCACAAGCACCAGCGCGCCCTCCCTATCTGTCGTCACACCGGCCTTTAAAATCTCCTCCCGCTCGCCGCGGTTCATCGCGAGCACCTGATACCCCTGCGCACGGCAGACGGGGGTGCGAAAATCGTAATAGAGGCGGTACACGCTCTCCTCCGGCTCCTTCTCCGCCGCAACAGAGCGCAGCACCCCCTTGCTCCACCAGAACGCGCGCAGGCGCTTGCGCAGTGCCGCATCGTCCGAAATCCACTCGGCGATGATATCCGACGCGCCAGCAAGGGCGTCCTCCGCCGTCTCCACGCCCTTTTCTGCATCAAGGTAGTCCTGCGCCGCGGTCAGCGGCGCAGGGCAGTCCTTATTCTGGTCAAAGAGCATCTGCGCGAGCGGCTCGAGCCCCTTTTCCCGTGCGATTGTCGCGCGGGTGCGGCGTTTCTGCTTATACGGGCGGTAAATATCCTCCACCTCCGCGAGGGTGGCGGCGGCGGCAATCGCGCTCGAAAGCGCCTCGGTCAGCTTGCCCTGCCCCTCAATGGCGTGGCAGACCTCCGCGCGCCGCTTCTCCAGATTGCGCAGATACTGCAGGCGGTCCGCCAACTTCCGGATGGTCTGGTCGTCCATCGTCCCGTGCAGCTCCTTACGGTAGCGGGCGATAAAGGGGACCGTGCACCCCTCGTCCAAAAGCGCGACCACATTATCCACATATTCCGCGCGGCAGTCAAGCTCCCGCGCTAATAATTCCGTCATTTGATCCATAACCCGTTCCTCACCTGCATTTGCATTCTTTTTTCTTTGTCTTCTATTGTAGCCGAAAGCGCGGCAAAAGTCCAGTCGAAGAATGGAAAACCGCTTACCGGAACGCAATACCACTTGACACCCGTGCCACGCGCGGGTAAGATGGTTAAAACAAAGCAGCGCCTTGCGCGCCAAAAGGGTGGACAGCTATGCAGGTTGATATCAGCACGGATGAGCAGCTTTTGCATTATATTGTTTCGGAAGACCCCGCCGAGATGGAAGCGCTCTTTCAGGCGGCGCGCGAAACCCGCGCGCGGCAGTTTGGGCGCAAGGTCTATTTTCGCGGCTTAATTGAATTCACAAACTATTGCAAAAACAACTGCTATTACTGTGGCATCCGCAGAGGCAACCAAAACGTAGCGCGTTATCGCCTCACGCCGGAGGAAATCCTCGACTGCTGCCACCGGGGAGATACACTTGGTTACAAAACCTTCGTGCTGCAGGGCGGAGAAGACCCGTGGTTTACCGACGCGCGGATGGTCGAAATCATCTCCGCCATACGGCAGGAATTCCCAGACCACGCCATCACCCTCTCGATGGGTGAGCGGAGCCGGGAAAGCTACCAAGCCTTGTACGACGCGGGCGCAAACCGCTATCTCCTGCGCCACGAGACGGCTGATGCAGTACATTACAGCCACCTGCACCCGCAGGAAATGTCCCTCTCCGCGCGGATGCAGTGCCTGTACGCTCTCAAAGAGATCGGCTATCAGGTCGGGGCGGGCTTCATGGTCGGCTCTCCCTTCCAGACGCCCGAAACCTTGTTGGAAGACCTGCGCTTCCTGCGCCGTCTCCGTCCGCAGATGGTGGGCATCGGCCCCTTCCTGCCGCAGGGGGATACGCCGTTCGGGCAGGAGCCCGCAGGATCGCTGGAGCTGACGCTCAGAATGGTCGCGCTCTGCCGCCTGCTCCTGCCCAAAGCCCTGCTCCCGGCAACCACAGCGCTCGGTACCCTCTCCCCGCTCGGGCGGGAACGGGCGCTTCAGGCGGGGGCTAACGTCGTCATGCCGAATCTGTCCCCCCTCGGCGTGCGAGCACAGTACGCCCTTTACGACAATAAAATCTGCACCGGCGACGAGGCCGCCGAGTGCCGCGCGTGCATGGAACGCCGGATTCTCAGTCAGGGCTTTGTCCCGGATCTGTCGCGGGGCGATTACCCCGGTATAGCACAATAAAGCGCAAAACTGCCGCAGGCGAGCCTGCGGCAGTTTCAGCCTGTCAAAAAACCTCGCCAATGGCGAGGTTTTTGTGGTATAATAGGGA
>JAJQEJ010000038.1 GCA_021201735.1 Oscillospiraceae bacterium
TTCCCTATTATACCACAAAAACCTCGCCATTGGCGAGGTTTTTTGACAGGCTGACATGAGACGGGAGCGCCTGCATATGCAGGCGCTCCCGTCTCATGTTTGTACTTCTTATTTTATGCCGTTTTCCGCCATTTCCTTCCGGCTCTGGAGGAACCGAATGGCGCGCTCGCGCGCTTTTTCGATCAGGTCGAGATCCCCTTCCTCCACCGCCTTTTGCGGCAGATCAAAGCTGCGGTCACAGACGCCCGCGAGCGCCGAGATGATCACGCCCGCCGTAAACGGATTGGTCTCCTTCTCAATGGCGGAGAGGAAGTCATCCGCTGTCGCATCCGCCAGCGCGTCGAGCTCACTTTCCTTCATGCGGGTGCTCATCTGCATCAGCGACGAGGCCGCCCACGCGCGCACCTTTTCTGATCTGTCCTCGTTCATCAGCCGACCGAGTAGCTCCACCTGCGGCCAGCCCCCGGCCCAGCCGAGCACAATGACAGACGCCTCGCGCTCCATATCGCTGCCCTTTTCAATGCTGTTCATGGTCACCGCCAATACCGCCGTCTGCATCTCCGGCGTGAAACGCTCACGGTAGTTTTTCATAATCTCATCCAGCGTTTTGCCGAGCATCATGATAATCTCCGCGCGGGCAATCTCGTCCTCCTCCAGTTCCAGCTTGTTGAGCAGAAAGGGAATCGCCTTGTCGTGGTGCAGGTAAAAATTGCGCCAAATAATGCAGTCGAATTCCTCTTTCCCCGCCAGGAAATTAAAGTGATAGTCCAGATAGTCGCTATGCCCAAGCGCGTTTGCCAGTGCAAACGGCTTTTGCCGCTGTTCGCGTAGCGTCTGGCACCAATGCTCCAATTCTTCCAACGATTGCATACAATAACACACCCATTCATTGATTCCTGCGCGCGGCAGTTAATTATATTATTATACCACAAAAGCAGAAGCCATGCCAGCCTTCCCGCATATTTTTTCCGCGGGACAGGTGGCATGGCCTCTGCGTTTTACACGCCCTCGGGCAGAGGGGACTGGCCGCCGAAGGCCTGCATGACCTTCTCATCGGCCTCCCGCTTCTCCTCGATGGATTTCTCCAAAATCATCTCCTTGACCTTCATCAGTCGGACGGTGGAGGAGCGTGCGCTTTCATCGAGCTTCATCGCGATATACTTGATGCTCTCCTGCATCTGTGGGATCTTTACATATTCCAGCGCGTTGACGCGGCGGCGGGTTTTTTCAATCTCCTCGGCCAGCAGCTGGGATGTTTTTTCGATCTGTGCGAGCTTGAGCATATCCTGAAAGGCGGATGCCAAGGCGTCCACGGCGTCGTCGAGCTCACCGGAGGTCGTGGCGAAACCGTAGGAGTACACGTCGCCCGCGTCCTCACTCTTGGTCTTGAAGTCGTAGATCGGCACATTCACGCTCATGACGTTTCGAAACGACATGCCAAGCTCCACACTCTGCTTTGGATACAGCAGCGACTGCTCCAGCACTTCCGGCGACATGATGGCGGAGGCGACGGTGAAGGAACCGTATGCCTGCGTGAGCGCCTCCTCCACCTTCTTACGCAGCGCGCGGTTTTCGCGCACCACGTCGAGGAACTGCTTCATCAGCTCATCGCGCTTATCCTTCAGAAGCTTATGCCCGCGCACGGCGGTCTTGAGCCGACCTTTTAGGCGGGTGAGCTCCATTCTGGTGGCATTTACTGTGACTGCCGGCATCGCTTATCCCTCCTTTTTTGGAAGGTACTTCTCAATCAGCTCCGGCTTAATACGCTTGAGCTCGGCGGAAGGCAGAATACTCAGCAGCTCCCAGCCGAGGTCGAGTGTGTCGTCAATGGAGCGGTTTTCGTCGAGTCCCTGCGTAACGTAACGCTGCTCGAACTCATCTGCAAACTTCGCGTATTGCAGATCGAGCGGACTGAGTGCGGCCTCACCAAGGATGCTCATCAGCTCCTTGGTCTCCTTACCGGTCGAATACGCCGCAAAGAGCTGGTTCATGGTGCCGGAGTGATCCTCGCGGGTCTTCCCCACGCCGATGCCCTTGTCCTTCAGACGGGAGAGGGACGGCAGCACGTCGACCGGGGGGGTCACGCCCTTGCGGTAGAGGTCGCGGGAGAGGATGATCTGTCCTTCCGTGATGTAGCCAGTAAGGTCGGGGATGGGGTGGGTCTTGTCATCTTCCGGCATGGTCAGGATGGGGATCATCGTGATGGAGCCCTTCATACCCAGCCGACGTCCGGCGCGCTCGTACATGGTGGCAAGGTCGGTGTAGAGGTAGCCGGGGTAGCCGCGGCGGCCCGGGACTTCCTTTTTCGCCGCCGAGACCTCACGCAGCGCTTCGGCGTAGTTTGTGATGTCGGTCAGGATGACCAGCACGTGCATATCCTTTTCAAAGGCGAGGTACTCCGCCGCGGTGAGCGCCATACGCGGGGTCGCGATACGTTCAACGGCGGGGTCGTTTGCAAGGTTTGTGAAGAGCACCGTACGGTCAATGGCGCCGGTGCGGCGGAATTCCTGCACAAAGAAGTCCGACTCTTCAAAGGTGATGCCGATGGCCGCGAACACAACGGCAAAGTTCGACGCATCGCCGCCGAGCACGCGCGCCTGACGGGCGATCTGCGCCGCCAGATTTGCGTGGGGCAGGCCGGAGCCGGAAAAGATCGGCAGCTTCTGCCCGCGCACCAGGGTGTTCAGGCCGTCAATCGTCGAAATGCCCGTCTGAATAAACTCGTTCGGGTAGTCACGCGCGGCGGGGTTCATCGGCAGGCCGTTGATGTCGCGGTGTTCTTCCGCGAGAATCTCCGGGCCGCCGTCAATGGGACTGCCCATGCCGTTAAAGACGCGTCCAAGCATATCGCCCGACACGCCGAGCTCCAGCGGATGGCCCAAAAAGCGCACCTTGGAGTCGCGCAGGTTGATGCCCGCGGAGGACTCAAACAGCTGCACCACGGCGTTGTCGCCGTTCACCTCCAGCACTTTACAGCGCCTTGTGGTGCCGTCCTTGAGCTCAATCTCCGCCAGCTCGTCGAACGTGACGCCCTCGACCTTGCGCACCACCATCAGAGGGCCGTTGACTTCCTGTATTGTTTTATACTCACGAATCATGCCTCAGCCCCCCCTTTCTCGGCAATGACCTCAATTTCCTTGCGCATGCTTGCCGCAATCTCCATGTACACCGTCTTGTACTCCGCCTCGGGCACGCCCTTCGCGCGTCCGATCTGCTCGCGGGCGGGAATCTCAAATAGCTCCGCCGCGTCCGCGCCGCGCTCAATGGCACTGCGGCACAGGGCGTCATACTCCAGAATCATGCCCATGAGCTTGTTCTGACGGTCATAGTTCGAATAGCTGTCGACATCGACAAAGGCGTTTTGCTGGAGGAAGTCCTCGCGGATCATCTTCGCCGTCTCAAGTGTCAGCTGGTCGCCGGGTGATAGGGAGTCCTTGCCGACGAGCTGCACGATTTCGTTGAGGCTCGACTCCTCCTGCAGGATGCTCATCGCCTTCTCGCGGCCATTGAGAAAGTCCTTGCCCAGATGCTCGTCGTACCAGTCCTGGAGCGAATCGAGGTACAAAGAGTAGGACGTCATCCAGTTGATGGACGGGAAATGGCGGCGATAGGCCAGTGACGCGTCCAGCGCCCAGAAAACCTTCACAATACGCATGGTCGCCTGACTGACCGGCTCGGAAAGGTCGCCGCCCGGAGGGGAGACTGCGCCGACCGCGGTGACAGAGCCGCGGCGCTCTCCGTCGGAGCAGGCGCACTCAACGATACCCGCGCGCTCGTAGAACTGCGAGAGACGGGAGGACAGGTATGCGGGGTAACCCTCTTCACCGGGCATTTCTTCCAGGCGTCCGCTCATCTCACGCAGCGCCTCGGCCCAGCGGGAGGTAGAGTCGGCAATAACCGCCACGTCATAGCCCATGTCGCGGAAATACTCCGCGATGGCGATACCCGTATAGATGGACGCCTCACGGGCGGCCACGGGCATGTCGGAGGTGTTGGCGATCAGGACGGTCCGCTTCATCAGCGACTCGCCGGTGCGGGGGTCCTGCAGCTCAGGGAACTCGCGCAGCACGTCGGTCATCTCGTTGCCGCGCTCGCCGCAGCCGATGTAGACGACGATGTCCACGTCAGACCACTTGGCGAGCTGATGCTGTACCACTGTCTTGCCAGAGCCGAACGGCCCCGGAACCGCCGCCGTACCGCCCTTTGCGATGGGGAACATCGTGTCGATGACACGCTGCCCGGAGCAGAGGGGGGTGTTCGGGGGGTATTTGTGCTTATAGGGGCGGCCCACACGAACAGGCCAGCGCTGGCTCATGGTGAGATTGACGCGCTCGCCATTGTCCTTCTTGAGCACCGCCACCGTCTCCTTGACGTTGAAGCTGCCGCTGTCGATCTTCTCAATCGTGCCCTTCATGCCAATAGGTACCATGATCTTATGGAGCACCACGGGTGTCTCCTGCACGGTGCCGATGACGTCGCCGCCCTCGACTTTGTCGCCCGGCTTCACCACCGCTTTAAAGTCCCACTTCTTCTCATAGTCAATCGCCGGTACCTCAATGCCACGTGTGATGGTGGTGCCGGCAATGGCCATGATCTTCTCCAGCGGGCGCTGGATTCCGTCATAGATGTTTTCAATCAAACCCGGCCCAAGCTCCACCGACATGGGGTAGCCGGTTGTCTCTACCGCCGTACCCGGCCCAAGGCCGGAGGTCTCTTCGTAGACCTGAATGGCGGCGGAGTCGCCGTTCATGGTCAGAATCTCGCCAATCAGCCGTTGCTCACCGACGCGCACCATGTCCGCCATGTTGGCATCCTCCATGCCGGTGGCAACCACCAGCGGGCCGGAAACCTTTACAATTTTTCCGCTGCTCAAATGTCTCAACCTTCTTTCGAGGTAGATTAGTAACGCTTACAGAATATCCGCGCCGACCGCGCGTTCCACGGCGCGCTTGACATTGGCCATGCCGATGCCGAGCGTGCCCTCGGTGCCGGGGATGAGGATCACCGCTGGGGTGAGCTCATCCTTGTAGCGGGTGAGCTCCGCCTCCATATCGACCGCATACTGCTCGGTGAGGTACACGACGGCGTACTCCCCCTTCGCAAGCTCGTGGAGAATGATCCTCGCCTCCTCTACGGTATCGGCCGGGAACGCCTCCAGCCCAAGGGCCTTAAAGCCCATGACGCTGTCCTTATCGCCCAGCACTGCAATTTTATATCCACTAGACATAGGCTTCACGCAACCTTTCCCGGATCCGCTCCGCGCTCAGGCCCGCCATGCGTCCGGACAGGATGGTGCGGATGGCGGTAAACTCCATCTCCCGCGCGTAAAGATAGCCCACAATCGGCTGCTCGCCGAAGGGGATGCGCTTTGCGGTGGTGATGTAGTGCATCACAGCGTCGTCGCACATCCGCTCAAACGCTGTGAGCGAGCCGCCGCCAGGGGCGGCAAGGGTCGCGCCGAGCGCCGCCGCCTCGGAAAGCGCACCGGTACGGAAGGCGCTTTCGATCCCGCCGCTCTTGCCGGTGGCGAGGGACTTTTCGTCCACACTGCCGCCGGGCAGCAGCACCTGCGAGAGGAATTCCGCGCCCTTGCCCATCCGCGCTGCGCGCACGCAGGAGCGGAGATTGGCCGTGTCAATGCACAGGCGCACATAGCCAATCAGAAATTGACTGTCGGTCGCCTGCGCGAGTACGCGCATCTCTGCAAAATACGCCCGATCCAGTACAAAGTCCGAGAGCTGCGGGTCACCGCTCGATGCAAGCAGCTCCTTCGCTTCCGTCACCGCCTTGCGGAAGGTCTCGCTGTAATTGCGCAAATCGTCACGGCGGTAAGCGTCGGCAAGCGCGTCTGCGGGGTACCGCCCGCCCGCCATCAAAAGGCGCTCGGGCTGGGTGTTCATCGGCTCAGACTTCATCAGAACCTTAACATTATGATAATCATTTT
Organism: Oscillospiraceae bacterium; assembly: GCA_021201735.1. GTDB lineage: Bacteria > Bacillota > Clostridia > Oscillospirales > Oscillospiraceae > JAJQEJ01. The sequence goes on from JAJQEJ010000038.1 coordinate 5,945, forward strand.
TAATCCGGAAAATATCCAGAATCGCAGGATTCGGCAACCCAAAGCGCAGATCGTCAAAGATAGCGCCGCTTGCCTTCACCAGCATCTCATCAAGCGCGCTTGCCGTCATGGAGGTCATCTCCTGATAGCCGCACTCGACCAGAATTTTGACCGCGTCCTCGGTAGCGCGGGCATCAATCATGCGCTCCATACGTTCCCGGGTCAAAAGCCGGTTTTCCTTCGCCCGTACGCGGGCGGATATGCTGAGATAATCCGTGTCTTTTATCCTGGGCAAGACACTTCACTCCTTTCCGACCGTCGCCACCGGGTTACGCTTTTTCATTGAACAGGAGGTTTGCGACCTCCAGGCTCAGATCATTGCGCTGCATACGCAGGAGCGTTTCAAAGGTGCAGTTTACCTCCACATCCCCGTCGAGCAGAACAAGGCCCCCTTCGATGTGTCGCGCCTCCTCGGAGAGGGTGAGGTTTCCCTTCGCGCCAAGCGTTTCGTTCGCGGCGGTCACCGCCTGCTTGCCGAATTTGGTGCGGTCCTTCTGGGAAAGCACCACCTGCTCTTTGCCTGTACGGGCGGCCCCGGCTGCAAGCTTTGCAAGCAGCGCTACATACTCCGCCTCCGGCAGGTTTTGCAGCTTTTCGAGGGCGGCGTCAAACGCCTTTTCCACCATCTCCTGCTTGACCGCGAGCTCCGCCTTACGTGCTTCGAGCTGCGCAACGCTCGCGAGCCGCTCCTGCCGCTCAGCCGCGTTCTTTTTCCCGCGCGCAAGAATCTCATCCGACTCCTTTTGCGCCCGCGCCTGATGCTCGGCTCTGATCGCGGCGGCCTGAGTATTCGCCTCCGCCGTGATCTCCGCGACCTCGCGGTCTATATCAGCCGTGATGCGGCTGGTGATTTTATCGATTCCATCCATAATTAATGGTCATTCCTTTCACTGCGCGAACGGCACAAAACGGTCACGAAAAGAAATGACCATTTTGCGCATCTGCCGCGGTTCCCCACAGGGGAGCGGCGGGCGCTTTTATCAAACCGTCGGCTTAAATGCCGAACCAGATCATGAGGAAGGAGATCAACAGCGGAAGAATGGCATAGAACTCAACGATGATACACAGGATCATGCCCTTTGACCAGTCGTTCGGGGACTTTGCAACGATGTTGATGGAAGACGCTGCCACACGGCCCTGCGCAATGCCGGAGAACAGGCCGCCAATGCCCATCGGGATACAGGCGGCAAGAATCACGAGGCCGTTGGTCATGGTCAGGTCGCCCAGCGTACCGGCGAACAGGCCCATCTTCATCAGTGCGAGGAAGGCGATAACAAGGCCGTACAGGCCCTGCGTGCCGGGGATAACCTGCAGGATCATACACTTTGAAAACTGAGAGGGGTCCTCCGCGAGGAGCCCCGCTCCCGCTTCACCGGCGACGCCGGTTCCTTTTGCTGAGCCGATACAGGCGAGACCGGCTGCAAGAGCCGCGCCGAAGAAGCCGAAAAAGACTCCACCGTATTGAGAAATGAGTTCACCAAACATGATTATTTTTCCTCCTTAATAACATCTACATATGTAGTCTCTACGGTCAGGGGCCGGAATTTGCGCCCGCCCTCCTTGTAGAATTGTTTAAAGAATTCGAGGTATTGCAGACGCGAGGTGTGCACGTAGGTGCCGATGACGTTCAGTCCGAAGTTAAACGCGTGGCCGATGATAAAGATCACGAAAAAGACAATGATCGCTACCGGTTTCGGCACGCCGTCGCCCGGCATGGTGCCGAGGATGTTAAACACCTGGCCAATGACGGTACTTGCGAGCATCATCACCATCAGACGGGCGTAGGAGAGGATGTCTCCAAAGTAGCCTGTCACGCCGTTATAAATACCGCCGATAATGGCTGTCACACGGCCAAAGCCCTTGCCGTTGCGTCCCTGTGAAATAAGCATCACAATGCCGATGACAAGCACCACCGGTACGCTACCAATATTGCCGATGCCCAGCGCAAAGAGGATGATACCGGCAAAGATGACCCACCACGTGCCGATGTCCCAGATGGCATCCGCAAAATTCCGCTCTTTGCAGAGCATGTAGAACTTGACGATCATGCCCACAACGATCTGGATAAACCCGACCACGAGCGCAAAAATGAGCACGGTCATCGGTTCGTTCATCACGTCCAGCAAAGGGCCGTCCGTCAGGAATGGGATCTTGGGCGTATCCACCCCCAGAATCCCCGAAAAACGCGTGAGGAAGTCGGAGAAGAACCCGCCGGTGAAAAATCCGATCACTGCCGACGCGGTGCCGCACATAATCATCAGCCGGATCAACTGCCCGAAGCCGCCCTTGGGTCTGACCTTGAGCTGCAGGAACAGGCACGCGCCCGCGAGAATGATGCCATAGCCAAGGTCGGCAAACATGAAGCCGAAGAAGAATACGTAGAACGGCGCAATGAGTGGATTTGCGTCCACACCGTCGTAGGCGGGCATGGAGTACATCTCGGTAATGGTGTTCAACGGCTCCGTCAGGACGTTGCTTTTGATCTTAATGGGCACTTCCGGGTAGTCCTCTTTGAGGGGCGTCTCGGTCTCCCACGCGCACGGGTAGTTGCTGAGCTTCTGCTCCAGCGCGGGTACATCCGCCTCCGGCAGCCAGCCTTCCAAAAAGAAGGTCTGCTCCGTGTCGAGCAGGCGGCAGCGCGCCTCCTCGCGGGATACTTCCACCTTTCCCCGCTCCTCACAGAGCTGCAGGCTCAGGCGGTGCTCGGCGTAAGTAACGATCTTTTCTATGGTCGCGTCGGTTTCTAACCTCAGCTGTTCCAACCGGGCATCCATCTGCCTGTCGTTTTCCGCCGCCGTACCGGTCAGACCGCGCAGGCCGGCGCGGGAAAAGCCGTATTCCCGCAACACGTCCATCGCCGCATCCTCGGCGCTTTTATGGCAGACAAGCAGAAGATATTGCAGCTCCCCGTCCGCGCCCGCGGGTTTTATCTCGGCAAGCTCGGTCACGGCGCGCAGTTTCCCCTGCACCTCTTCCATCGGCGAACGTACGCCGACTGTGCCGAACGCGACCACGACCTCCGGTGTGGAGGAGGATTCGAGCGGCACATCGAGCTCCAGCCAGGGAACCAAGCTGAGCTTCTGGCTGCGCAGTTTGCTCTGCTCAGCGTAGAGTGTGCTGAGCTGACGCTCAAGCTCCAATATCTCCCCCGCCATCTTCAGTGATGCGTGGTATGCCGCATCGTCAAAGAGCTGCTCCTCCCGGATCACCGGGCGGGGTGTGAGCAGCCCGCCTTTTGGCTTCGCGTATTTTTTCAGGATGTTGAGGGCTGTCTGGGCGGAGAGGCACGCCTCCTTCGCCTGACTCAGTGCCTGCCCGTCAGGCTTGGCGAGCGCCGCCCATGCGGGATCAACCAGCTTTTCCTTCGGCTCGTCAATCTCCACACAGCCCATGTGCTGAAACAGCCGCAGCAGTTCTTCCCGGTCGGATATCATGCCGACCATCCGCAGCCGCTTCATTCTAACAATGGACATCAGGCATTCACAACCCTTCTCACAATGAGTGCAACCGCTTGGCTCATGCGTCCTTCCGCTGATGTTTGCAGTGATTTACAGGTATTTTTGGTCTCCGTCATAACACGATTGGCGTGCTTTTTGGCCTCTTCCTCAGCCTGCGCCATCATTTCCTTTGCCTGCGTCTCCGCACGCAAACTGGACTCCGCCAGCAACGCCTGGCCGTCCCGCTCGGCTTCCACCACGGTTCGCTTCGCCGCCGCAACCGCTTCGGCCTTGCGCATTTGACCCGATTGCTCCGCTTCGGTGACCTGTTTGATCACTTCCGATGACATAGTTCCACCGCCCTTCTCTCCTTTCTTCCCAATTCACAAAGAATTTTGCATGGGTAATGTACAAATTTTACTGTAATTTCACTAGAATTGCAAGTTTAAATATTCACAATCCGTCTTAAATTTGGTGCTTTGATAAGAGAAAAATTTAAATAAAATATGTGCATTTCTACAAACCAGTCCAGTCGTAATCCATTTTTCTGCCCTTTTTGTCCATCTTTTTTGGAACTTATGCACATCAGTCGCACGTTTGGAAATCCCCTTTTGGCCATTCTGTATATACCGTATTTTTGACCATGCCATTTGCTTGCAATGCTGGGTATTATTTTCCCATTTTACCGTTGCGATGTAAAAAGCCGTTGCCAAAAAACTCCCAAATTAGGATGGTGCTTTTCGGGCATTTTGTGGTATACTATATTAAATTATCCGCATCCGCGATTCTGGGTGGAGGGAATGCACTATGAGAAGACGACGCGGCAGATATGGCGCGTATCATACTTATCATGGCCGTGGACGGCTGCACAAGGCACTGCGTATTATCCTGATTGTGATCATCATCCTGATTGTGCTTGCGCTTGTGAGCGTTTTCTGGCTGGAAAACTACATCGTCTATACCGACGACGGTCTCCGCTTTGACCTGCCTTCCCTGTTTGGTTCAGATGAGGATACGCCGACGGACGCCCCCCCCGCCTCGTCCATGCTCATTGTCTTTCCGTCCGATACCCCGGTCGTGGAAGATCTGTTGCACGCTGTCTCCCTCCCGCTGGGCGCGCTTTCCGATGGGACGGCTTCCGGGCAGGTGTCCGAGGCTGGCTGCAACGCCGCAATTTTTGATATGAAGGCCGACAGCGGCGCACTGGGGTACGTCTCCGATCTGGAGCTTGCCAAGGTGGCGGGTACCTCCGCCTCTACCCCCGGCCTCAACGACGCCATCCGGGAAACGAACGGCGGCGACCTCTATACCATCGCCCGCGTCTCCTGCTTCCGGGATAACGCCGTCCCTTACGCCCGCAACGCCACCGCAATCCGAACCGCGGCGGGCAACTGGCGGGATCTTGACGGCATACGCTGGCTGAGCCCCGCCAAGGAGTCCGCGCGCAGCTACGTAGTGGGTGTGTGCACGGAGCTGGCCGCGCTGGGTTTTGACGAGATTCTGCTCGACTACAGCACCTTTCCCGTCGATGGACGCGTGACCCTGATCAGTGAGGATTACGACCCCGACAACCTCTCCACCTCGGTGGAAACCTTTTATAGTGACCTTGTCGACGCCCTCTCCGCCTATCCGGACGTCAAGGTCTCCATCGTGTCCAGTACCGCCGCCATCACCGGGGCGGAGACCGACACGAGCGGCCAGACCTCCGTCCTGCTCGCCCGCTACGCCGACCGGGTCTGGCTCCCGGCGGCGGACAGTGCACAGCACGACGCGTGTGTCTCCGCCCTCTCGGATGCGGGACTCGCCAATGCCGCCGGGCAGCTCATCCAAATCGTATCCACCGCCGAGCCGGGCGAGAAAAATTGGGCGATTCTCTCCGCAGATTGAACCTTTCCCATGTCCATTCCATACTATAGCTTAGATACTCCATCTATATTTGCGTTTTTAGGAGGCTATGTTATGGAATCGCAGACAAATACCGCAACCGTTGAACACGCTGCCACAGCAGAGCACAACAGGGCCGCGTTTGAAAAGGTTTGGAAAAAGGTCATGCCGCACCCACGGCACGACAGCCCGATTATCCTAAACGAAGAAGTTCCCGCGGAGGAGCCGCCCGCCACATACGCAAAGGCCGCACCCACAACCCCCAATGTCTCCGCTGCGACCACGCCCACCGTCCCCAACGTCTCCGCCATGCCACAGGTCACCACCCCTGCAACCAATGCGAATGTGCTTGCGGTGACTTCCGCTCCCACCACCACAAAGGTGGCCGCCTCTTACGAAATCGCGTGCCTCGGGAACCAGGCCGTCCCCTACGGCAGCCACCTGCAAGCCTTCATTATGGAGGAGCTGCGCAACTGCCACCTTTATCGAAGTATGGCGTGCCGGATGCAGGGCCGGCGGGCAAACACCCTGCGCACACTGGGTACGGACGCACAACAGCACGCAGCGCGCCTTTCCGCCGCGTACTTCATCCTCTCCGGCGTGCGCTACTGGCCGACGCAGGACAGCTCCTGCTGTACGTCGGAGCGGTATATGGTATTCCTGCGTACGCAGTTCCTCTCCGAGCAGCAGCGCGCCGCAGCTTACCGTGAGACGGCCAGTGCCACGCAGGACGCCTGTCTGCGGGAGCTGCTCAATGATCTCGCGGACGAGTGCGACTCCCACACGCGCATCCTGCGTTCCCTGCTCGAGCAGGTAATGCAATAGGGCTCGCAATACATACAGGCGCTCAGATGCACTGCGTGCAGAGGGGTTTCATGGCCATCTGCATGCAGTGTATTACCCATCATCCACCCCTGTACGTTATTTTTCTTTTTGACATCCCTTATACATTGTCTTATGCATTCCGATGCATTTCCCCTACAGAGGACAAGCCCTTCCACGCGCAGGGTTTTCCACATTGTCCACAGGCTTTTCCACAATTCATTCCTGCGGCGGATTGCTTTCGGAGTGAATATCCTGTCGACATAATACCTTGTCAAGGGTAAATCCAAGGGCGGATTGCACAAACTTTTTGTACCACGAAAAGGAGACCTCCTAATGGATACCATCGCCGCAATTGCCACCGCCCGCGCGCCGGGTGCCATCGGCATCATTCGCCTCTCCGGCCCCGACGCCATCGCCGTGACCGAGGCTGTATTCACTCCGCGCGGCGGCGTCAAACTGCGCGACTGCGCCCCCCGCCGCCTGGTACTCGGCGCGCTGCACGACAAGGGCGGCGCGGTCATCGACGAGACGCTCGCCACCATCTCCCACACGCCGCACAGCTACACCGGCGAGGACACCGCCGAGCTGCAGTGCCACGGCTCCCCCACCGTGCTCGCCCTCGCGCTCGAGGCGCTTTTCGCGCACGGCGCGCGGCAGGCGGAGGCAGGGGAATTCACCAAGCGCGCCTTTTTAAACGGGCGCATGGATCTGACGCAGGCGGAGGCGGTGGTCGATCTGATCGACGCCGAAACCCCCGCCGCCGCGCGGCAAGCCGCGGGCCAGCTCTCCGGCGTGCTGCGCCGCCGCGTGGATAAAATTTATAGCGTCCTCACCGACCTCATGGCACACTTTTTCGCCGTGCTCGATTATCCGGATGAGGACATCAGCCCCTTCAGTGCGCAGGGCATCGACGACACGCTACAAGCCGCCGCATCCGGGCTGCGTGATCTGCTCGCCACCTATGAACGCGGGCGCTTTCTGTCCCAGGGCGTCCCATGCGCCATTGTCGGACGGCCCAACGTGGGCAAGTCCTCCCTCTTAAACGCCCTGCTCGGCTATGAGCGCGCAATTGTCACCGACATCCCCGGCACCACGCGGGACACCGTGGAGGAGCGGTGCACCCTCGGCGGCGTTCTGCTGCGCCTCATCGACACCGCCGGACTGCGCCACGCCGACGATCTCGTCGAGCAGATGGGGGTGGCGCGCAGTCAAAAAGCCCTCGCGCAGGCGGAGCTGGCGCTCTTTGTCGTGGACGGGGGACAGCCCCTTGTGGCGGAGGATCGCGCGGTCATGGCCCTCGCACGCAGCGCGCCCCGCGCCATTTGCGTGGTCAATAAGTCCGACCTGTCTCTCTGCGTGGAACTGGCGGAACTGCAAGCCGCATTCCCCCGCACCGTCACCCTCAGCGCTTCCACCGGCGCAGGTCTGGAGGAGCTGGAGGAAGCCGTCGCCGCCCTCTTCCCCACCCCCGCACGGCAGGACGGCGAGCTGCTCACGAACGCCCGCCAGTTTGACGCGGCGCAGCGGGCCCTACAGGCAATTGCGCGCGCAGCGGAAGCGCTCGCGCGCGGCATGACCCCCGATGCGCTGCTCACCGACGTGGAGGAGGCGATGTCCGCGCTCGGCGAGCTGACGGGGCGCACCATCCGGGATGATATCACAAGCCGCATTTTTGAGCGGTTTTGTGTGGGGAAGTAATATGAGAAATGGTGGTGCCTGTTTGAAAGAAGGGGAATGCATTCGCCTGACCATAGACGGCTACGCAAGTGACGGCGCGGGTGTCGCACGGATCGATGGGCAGGTGGTGTTTGTCCGCGGAGCGCTCTCCGGTGAAACCTGCCTGGTACGGCTCGATAAAATTGGCCGCAGTGCCGTCTGGGGCACCGCGGCGGAGATATTGACCCCCTCCCCCGCCCGCGTGACCCCCGACTGCCCCTATTACGGGCAGTGCGGCGGCTGCCAACTGCGCCACATGACCTATGCGGAGGAGCTCCAGTTCAAACGCACCCGGGTGGAGGAGGTGCTCCGGCGCATCGGCGGCATCTCCCTCCCCGTCGCGCAGATTCTGGGCGCGGCGCACCCCATGCGCTATCGAAATAAGGTGCAATTCCCGGTGGGCACGGACGGGGCCATCGGCTTTTACCGTACCCGCAGCCACCACGTCATCGACACGGCGGACTGCCTGCTCCAGCCGGAATCCGCCGCCCAACTGCGCTGCGCAGTGCAGGACTGGATGCGTTCCTTTTCCGTCCCCGCCTACGACGAGCGCACCGGCAAGGGCCTCGTGCGCCACCTCTATCTGCGCCACAACCGCGCCGGGCAGAGCCTCTGCTGCTTGCTCGTCAACGGGGACAAGCTCCCGCGTGTGCGGGAGCTTGTCGATGCGCTCCGTCGGGCGGAGCCGCAGCTCACCGGTGTGGTGCTGGGCATCAACACGCGGCGCAGCAATGTCATTTTGGGAGACTCCTACCGCACGCTCTGGGGGGAGGATTTTTTGATGGATACCCTGTGCGGCTTCACCTTCCGCCTGTCCATCCCCTCTTTTTATCAGGTTAACCCGGAACAGACTGAGGTGCTCTACAAGACAGCCCTCTCCCTCGCGGGGCTGCAAGGCAACGAGACGGTGCTTGACCTCTACTGCGGCATCGGCACCATCAGCCTCATGCTCGCCCGCCGCGCCCGGCAGGTCTACGGCGTGGAGGTCGTGGCGCAGGCGGTGGAGGACGCCACAGAAAACGCGCACCGAAACGGTATCACCAACGCATCCTTCTTCTGCGCCGACGCGGGTGTGGCCGCCGCGCGTCTTGCCGCAGAGGGCATCACGCCCGACGTCATCGTCGTTGACCCCCCGCGCAAGGGCCTCGGCGCGGAGGTGCCGCCGATACTCAGCGAGATCGCGCCCGGCCGCATTGTCTACATCTCCTGCGACAGCGCCACTCTGGCCCGCGACATTGCCCGCCTCGCCCCTCTCGGCTACCGCCCCGTCAAAGCCGTCGCCGTAGACATGTTCCCCCGCACCGCCCATGTGGAGACGGTTGTATTATTGTCCAAACTTCATGCAAAGCATCATATCGAGATTGATTTGGAATTGAGTGAGCTGGATTTGACCTCCGCCGAAAGCAAAGCGACCTACGAAGAAATTAAAGCATATGTATTGGAGCAGCACGGCTTGAAGGTGTCAAACCTCTATATTTCACAGGTGAAGCGCAAAAACGGCATCATCGAGCGAGAGAATTATAATAAACCGAAATCTGAAAATGCAAAGGTTCCGCAATGTCCGCCTGAGAAAGAGGCGGCAATTACGGAAGCGCTCAAGCATTTTGATATGATTTAAGGGAATTGGAGGATAATAATGGGCACTCTAAAAACCTGCGAATTCAATATAGACACGGGCTGCGTGGAGTTGCACTATTCTGATGGCCGCACGGTATCCATTGACTGTACAGCTGTTGAGAATGAAGTTGCAGACAATATGTATCAGCGCTCGGAACTGGACTGGCTGATTTACAATGATCCACTTGCCTATGCAGATCTGATAATAAATGGCAATCCAGAAGCATTTCTCAAGGCGGTAACAGTGGTACAGCCGCTGGAAACCTAACAAAAGATAGATGGAGCGGTGAACGCACATCACCCCTCCATCTGTTTTCATTTTAGCCCTGCTCCTGTGAGGATAGCTGGGTGATTCGTTGTGTATATTTGGTGGGGTGAGGTTGCATATCATACCCGAGCCTTAAATTCACGCCAATCACGAACCGGCGTATCGCTAAACAGAACCTCATTGTCCAGCGCCTTGAAATGCTCCGCACCGCAATGGATTTTCTGCCGTTGTGCCGTCGCCAGTTCCTCCAGCCCGAGTTGGCCGGAGACACCCTTTGTCTCAAGCACAAAATAGAGCTTTTCCACACCGTCCTTATCAAGATACACTGCCCAGTCAGGATTGTAGGTGCCGATTGGCGTTTCAATCTTGAACTTATCCGGAATCTTGAAGAACATCTTCACATCGGGGTCATCGTCCAGTGCCACAGCAAAGGGGCGCTCCACCGTGGACGAATCATAAATTACATGGTCATATACGCTTCGGTCAACCGGTACGGCGTTCTTATCAAGGAAGGCCGTCAGCTCCTCGCTGTCGAAAATCTCTTGCAGATAATATTCCTCGCCGTCCAGACGCTGGTAACGAATGCCGTCAATCTCCATCCTGCCCTGCACAGAGCGCACAGCTTCAATGAACATCTCTGTCATGCGCTGAGGATTGTTGAGATAGTCCTGCGTCCGCCCGCTCTGTATGAGGATTTCCACAGCGGAACGACGGGAGAGGAAGCATTCGTCATCCAACGCACGGAGCAAATTCGGCAGGCGGTGGGCATCGGTGTCGATATTTTGTGTCCGCTCGTATTCGCCGCTGACGGATACCCCGGCATGCTCCACATTCACTTTGGCAGTACGGGTGACGACACGCGCCTTCGGGACCTTTTCCATTTTGGAAAGGGTTTCGATTGTTTTCGCTTTCAGCGCGGCCTCATCCACAGACACACGGTATGAGGTTCGCCCCTTGATTTTTTCCCACAGGGCAAGGAATTCCGGCGAGATAAGCACCTGCTTCTTCAGGCGCACTGTCACCTTCTTGGAAGCATCTTGAATCGTTGGGCGGGTGTTCGCCTTGGCAATGACCGTCTCAAACTTCTGCCGCGCCGCTTCAAACTTGGCGGGCAAATCCAGCGTCCCGGCGGCGAGCGCTTCCTTCATCGTGTCTTTGATGGCCCCGGACTTTGTGACGTAGCCCTTTTTCTCAAGATGGGTCATGAGTTCCTGCGCATCGTCGTAGGAGACGGTCTGCTCGACCTCGCGGGTTTCGGTATAGGTGATTTCCGCCACCTTATCGGCGGTGACCGCCGCGCCCATCCGTGCGGCGGCAACGGCTTTTTCAATCACCGGCGCGAGCACGGGTAAATGCGGAATGCGGAGTTCGGAAAGCGGAGTTTTTATCGGTGTACCGCTCAATTCCGAATTTCGCTTTTCGAATTCCGAATTTACAAGGTCGGCGATCATCTGCGCCTGCTCCTGCGTGACCTGCTTTTCTTCCGTAACCGTATCGGTAAATGTCAGTCCGCTAAACAGCGACAGCTGCAAAATACCGAACTTCACGCCGGTTTCCTGCTCAATCTCTTTTTGCAGGGTATTGGCGAACTCAGCAAAGCTCTCGTTGGCCATCACGTGCAGGATGTTGATATTCTTATCCTCAATGCGCTCACCATCCTGATTGACGCAGAGACGTAAGCCGCGCCCGACCTTTTGCCGCGCGGTGAAGGTGGATTTTTGCTCAATGAGGGTGCAGACCTGAAACACGTTCGGATTGTCCCAGCCCTCTTTCAGCGCGGAATGGCTGAATAGAAAGCGCAGCGGCGATTCAAAGGAGAGCAGCCGCTCCTTATCGCGCATGATGAGGCTATAGGTGTCGTGGTCATCGGCGGTGTCACCGCGGGTATCTTTCAGATTGCCCTTTTTGTCTTGACTGAAATATCCATCATGGACGGTAGAAACCGCCGCGGGGAACTGGTCTTTGAGCGCAGCAAACTTGGGCAGCGCCAAAAGCTCATGATAACAGTCCTCAAACATGGTGGCGTAAATACCCGGTTCCCCCTCGGCGGTGCGATATTTTGCAACCTCGTCGATGAAAAACAGCGACAGCACCTTAATGCCCTTTGCTGTGTAAGTAAGCTCCTTTTCCAGATGCGCCTCTACCGTGCGGCGGATTTGAGCACGCTTCATGATGTTCTCGTCGATATCGCCGAAGGCTTTACCCAAAGCTAAAATCTGTCCATCGTCAAATTCAATGCCCTCACGACCCGGTGTGCAGTCGATACCCGCGACGGTGTAGCCGGAATACAAATCCCGCTCGCCGGACAGCGCATACAAATCCGCACCCGACTTAATGGTCAGTGTCTTACGGTCAACCTTGCCGGATTTTGCCGCCTTGTCTATTTCGATTTTAGCGGAGAAGCCGTTATCATTGCTCACCGAAACCAGCCGGATATACGGGCGGTTGAAATCCCCCTCCACCTGATTGCTGGAGACGCAAATCTGCTTGACCAGCCCCATCTGGTAAGCGTCCACCGGGGTCAGGCGGTAGAGCAGGTTGATTTTCTCCCGGTGGGTCGCCGAATAACGCAGTACCGCCAGCGGATTGAGGGACGCAATGGCCTCTTTTGCCTTCGGCGTGTTGTCCACGCTCTGCGGCTCGTCGATGATAACGATGGGATTTGTGTCCTGTATGTATTTCATCGCCGTGTCCCCGGAAAGCCTGTCCTGTTCCTGATTGATGATATTTTCGGCCTTCTTGAACGCGTCAATGTTGATAATCATAATCTCGATGTCGCTGGAGGTGGCAAACAAGCGCACCTGCGAAAGCTTCTTGGAATCATAAATAAAACAGCGAACAGGCGTGTTGTCATACTGCCCGGCGAAATGATCGGCGGTGATTTGGAAGGATTTATTCACGCCCTCACGGATAGCGACAGACGGCACCACCACGATAAACTTTGTGAAACCGTACTGCTTGTGCAACTCGTATATCGTCTTGGTGTAGACATAAGTCTTGCCCGTGCCGGTCTCCATCTCCACGCAGAATTGTCGGCTGGTGTCGTCGGTGACTGGCAGGCTGTGCCGCTTCTGCACAGCGTTCATGTTGGCGACAATCTGCTCGTCAGCTAGCTCCAGTGTGTTACGGATGCCCATGCCGTCCTCAATGCTGAGCTGCTGCTCGTTGACGATGGTGAAAGTGTCTGTCCGGCGGCTTTGTCCTTTGAACAGGTCAACAATGGCGGAGACGGCGGCAGTTTGGAAGTCTTGATTTTTGAATTTTAGTTTCAAAACGGGAAATCCTCCTCCCAATTATCTTCCGCGCTGCTTTGTTCAAAGTTGTCAGTTTTAAAGATTGCAAGCATATCTTTAATTCGTTGTAGAAGCTCATCAAACGTTACAACAGTGACACTGTTTAGGCTGTTTCTATAATTTTCAAAAGTAGCAATCTGCGATTTATCCAGACATTCTGTCTTACCAATGATAACAAAGCATTTTGGATTTAGCACCTCGAAGTGTTCGCTGGAATTATGGCAGCTCGCATAGTATTCCTTTGTCAGCTTGTCTTTGTAATTCAAAATCTGATTTACTGCTCCACTCATATCGGAACTCAAACTGTATGTGCCGCGATATTTAGCACCGAGCAATGCAGTGCAGGGCGTCTTTATTTCTATCAGAGCTATATTTTGCGTCATGCTATTTTGGTAGATAAAATCGCATACATTCCCATTTGTGTTGCCAATACCTTTGCCGCCAACGTAGGCTTTATCCTCAAAAATAGTGTATGGGCAAGAAAACAGTTGTGACAGAATCCACTGGTTTTCGTTAAAAATGGTTTGCCAGTCTTCTTCATTGTCATTATCTATGTTTGCTTCCAATAGTTCGAGAACTCGCTCCAAACATTCAACACTGACAGCAACCGACAGAGATGCCATGTTGCTTGATTCAAGCTCCTTTAAACTACTCTTCAACGAATCCAAAGATTCAGATTGTGTTATGATTTGCAGCAGTATCTTAACAAGTTCAAAGTTCTCGGTCTGCCCCAGCAATCGTGCTGCTGACGGTTCGCTTGAGATAATATTGTAAAACTGACGAAAACTACTGTCTACTTTCGTAAAAGTAGTGCTGCCAAGGGGAATGGACTCAATATCATCATGAAGGGCGTACAGATTTTTCAGACCGGTGAATAGGTTGTATGTCTCGGTTGTATCAAGCTGGATTTCCATGTACTCGCCGACCTTTATCGAACCGCGGGTCAACTTTTCTGTGGGAAACTCGGTGTCCTTCTTCTGCTTCTTTTCATAAATAAGTTTTCCACTTACACTTTTATATGGTTCGTGCTCGTTATCTACCAAAACTGGTTGAAACTTAGTTTGTATAAATTGAGTTGTATCAAGAATGATTGGCGATGCATCCGCTGTTTTTAGAGAGGTAGACACCAAATCGATAGACGAATCTGTCATTTCACGAGGTGTTGCTGGTGTTAATTCTATTGTGCTCATTATTTCTGCCCCCTCACAGCGTCTTAATGCTAATACCCAAATCCTTGAGTGTCAGCCGGACATTACTCTTCTGTTCCGTGTTCTCAAAGCATTGCTCGGCAAACACGATTCTGCCGGGTGCGTAGTCAGCCATAGCCGACGCATCCTCCGGCGTGATGCCGGGCGCAAGGCAGACGATGAATTTGATGTCCTCGCCGACGCCATAGACCGTTTTGTTATCGCCCAATTCAATGGCAGTAATCGGTTCGCACAAATCCTGCCCCAGCTTGAGCATGATTTCATAGGTCACTTCAATGGGGGTGCGCCCCGGCACCAACACGTCAAGATAATCCAGCAGGCGCTGCTCAAACAGCGGAGCCGCTTCTTCGCCGCCAAGGGGGCTGTCATCCCATAATTTGAGGTTGGAGGAATCCAGCTTGAACACGCGGAAGCCGGTGTCCAGCTTTCCATAGCGTCCATCTCCATAGCCATTACCATCACCCGTTCCTCCAAAGCCATCACCATACCCATTCTCAAGTGACATTTGTGATGGGTCGGCAGAGATTGCCAACTTTGCCCCAGCACGGCGGATGCGCTCTTTGCCGATTTCGCAGATGTTTTTATATCCCGCCTTGAATGTCAATGGCAATCTAAAAATGCACAAAAAGGGCGGGGAAAAAATGTACAAAA
>JAJQEJ010000046.1 GCA_021201735.1 Oscillospiraceae bacterium
GCAGCGTATCAACCTGCGTAGCCTTTGGGGCTATGACATTATTATACTAGGAGGTCCTTCCATGAAGCATACGCCAAAGGTTGCCGCGATACATGACATTTCAGGCTATGGGCGCTGCTCGCTTACCGTTGCGCTGCCCACGCTGGCCGCGATGGGGGTGCAGTGCTGTCCCATGCCGACCGCTTATCTGTCCGCGCACACCGCCTTCCCTCCGTCAGAGCACGCTGTTTTTCTGGATTTATCGGATCAAATGGCGGAGACAGCGGCGCACTGGTCGGAGCTCCACGCGCAGTTCGATGCCATTTACAGCGGCTTTCTCGGCTCGGCGCGGCAGGCCGATTTACTGGCCGACTTCATCGCCCGCTTCCGCAGCGGCGGGGAGACGCTTGTGCTGGTTGACCCGGTGATGGGCGACAACGGCAAGCCCTACCGCACGTATACGCCCGAGCTGTGCCGGAAAATGCGCTCACTCGCCGCGTGCGCCGATGTCATCACGCCCAATATCACGGAAGCGGCCATGCTTCTGGAACAGCCCTATGACAGTATGCCGACCGACCGCGCGGGGCTGGAGAGGCTACTTGTGTCGCTCTCCCTGGACGGCAGACGTTCCGTGGTGCTCACGGGGGTCAGTCTGGCGGACGGCAGCATCGGCTCGGCCTGTCTGGAACAGACGCACGGCGAAATTTCCTTCCACATGTCAAAGGAGGAGACGGGCTATTTCCACGGAACGGGAGATTTGTTTGCAAGCGTCCTGCTCGGGGGCCTTTTACGCGGAGAGCGCCTGGGCGACGCGACCGCGCGCGCGGTGTCCTTTGTCCAGACCTGCATCGCGCATACCCTGCGCATGGACGCGCCCGTACTGGAAGGGGTTGCCTTCGAACCGCTGCTTGGAACGCTGATGCAGGGCTAGCCGGAATACGTAATGCTGTCCAGAAATTCCTCCCACACATCCTCATGCTCTACAAAATAAAGCGGGCAGAGCTTGCCTGTGATATCATAGTGCCGGATCACCTGATCGCGCTCCAGATGGTAGGTGTCACACAGCCACTGCACCAGCGCGGTGAGCGACTGCATGGTCTCCTCGGTGAATTCCCCCGTCTCGTCCGGATGACAGCACTCAATGGAGATGGTATCGCTGTTGCGGGTGTTGGAGCAATAGGCGACCTCATCAAGGGGCACGCACTGGATGGTGGTACCGTCCAGATCAATGACAAAATGACTGCTCGCGCTGGTCTCCCCCGTAATGGCCAGATGCGAGAAGTAATCGCGGTTTTGCTCCGCGCTGGTATTCGGATTGCCGACGTAATGAATGACAACGCCGTTCATCGCGTCGAGCTTCGTGCCGGGCCGGGAATAAGGATTGATTGCGAGCAGCTCCTGCTTCGCCCAGTCCGGGCCGTCTACGCGCTCTATTTGCCTCTCTTCCGGCCAACCGGTGATTTTTGAAAGAAAAAGCAGGACAAGCGCTGCCGCGAAAATGACGATTGCCACCTTCAAAAGGCGGTAGTCGTCCTTCTGCGCCCGCTTGCCGCGCTTGCCTCCGGTGATGGTGCTCATGATTCAGATGCCCCCCTGTGTTACCCAACTTCCATTGAGTATACCACAGGGGGGCGCATTTTGCCATAACTGAAAGAAAAAAGTCATTTTTTTCGAAATAATTTTAACGGTGATACGCCCTGTACCAGCAGCGCGACCAGATAGAGAATGCAACCGAATACGATACAGCAGAGCACGGCGGGGATCCCGCCCATGCCACTGCGCAGCAGTACCGGAAAAAGCAGGTTGACGCAAAGGCCCATCAGCACCGCCGCAAGTGTCGGCGCAAGCCCCCACTGAAAAAATGCCATCTTTACCGACGTGACGCGGTGCACCCACCACCAGTTAAGTAGCGCGCCGAGTATAGAGCTTGCGACAAACCCGATGACGTACCCGCGCAGACCCACACCGGGCAGGCGCATCAGGAAAAAGGTACATGCCAGCTGCAGCGCCCCGCTCACGAGCGCGTTGACCGCGGCAACCTGCTGCCGTCCCACGCCGTTGAGAACGCCCCCCAGAATGGACTGATAGCAGGAGAAGACCACGCCCACCGCAAGCGGCGCAATGTACATGCCGACCCGCGCATCCCGAAAGAGGGCCTCACCAATGGTCGGCCCCAGCACAATCATAAATGCCATCGCGGGCAGGATGAGCACGGAAGTCGCCAGCATCGCCTTGCACACGCGGTTTGTGATGAGGTCCTTCTGCCCAAGGGCCGCACTCTCGGCAAATTTCGGCACCAGCACCAGGTTGATCGCGCCGATAAACGCGGTGGGCAGAAAGAGCATTGGAATCGTCATCCCGCACAGTACCCCGAACGCGCTCATCGCCTCTGAGACATCGGCACCCGCGTAGACAAGCTGCTTTGGGATCAGAACGGCGTTTACGGTGCCCATGAGATTGCCCAGCAGCGCCGTCCCGCCGACCGGCAGCGCAATGGATGCGATGCGGCGGTATAGGTTCCCGCGCGGGATCAGCCTGCCGCTCTGGTAGCGCGGCGCGGCCATGCGGCGGCGAAAAAGAGTCACAAGGGTGCAGGCGGAAAATATCTCACTGACAACCATGCCCGTGATGATCAGTCCGACTGTATTCTCCGGGTTCTGCGGTAAAAATATCAGCAGCAAACCCAGCACGGCGACAATGCGGATGACCTGCTCCGCCAGCTCAATGAAGGCGGGCGGGCGGACATTGCCGATTCCATAAAAGAAATGCTTGCAGAGGTTTTCCACCCCTGTGAGCACAATGCAGGGCAGGAGAATAATCAGTCCCAGCTGGGTGCGCGCGTCGCCCAAAAAGCTGACCGAAATGGGATCATAGAAGATCACCACGATTACAGCAATCGGTATAAACAGCGTAACAAGGATACAAAGGCACCTGACGAGCACCTGTCGCGCGGCAACCCAGTTATCCAGCGCCTGATACTCCGAGGCGAGGTTGGAGACCGCCATGGTCAGCCCCACGGAGACAATCGACATCACAACCGAGTAGACCGGCATGACCAGCTGATAAAGCCCCATCACCTCCGCGCCGATGAGACGGGAGAGCACAATGCGGTAAAAGAAGCCCAGCATCTGCGAAAAGATATTGGTGCAGGTCAGCAACATGGTACCGTAAAGAACAGATGAGCGGCGAGGTTTCAAGCGCGCACCCCCTTTCCCTCTACTCTATTCAGGAAAGTGGGCGGGCATGTATACCCCTGCGCAGAAAAAAATTGACAAATAGCGCCCCGTCACTTAGAATGTGAAGAACGCATATTTTGTAACAAAAAGGAGCGGGAACTTGTGATCGCAACCCTCATCAATGTTGCGCTGGTTTTGCTGGGCAGTGCAATCGGTCTTCTTTTCAAGAATAGAATCAGTCCCCGCTTTTCAAAGGCTATCATCGCCGCGTTGGGCCTCTGCGTGATCGGCCTTGGCATCAGCAATCTTTTGGAGTCGAATAACGCACTCTGTGTGATTATCTGTATGGTCGTCGGCACCCTCATTGGTGAGGCGCTAAATATTGATGCGGCCATGAACCGCGGGGCGGAGCGGCTGCGGCGCGCCATGACCAAAAACGGGAAGGACAACAGCCGCTTTGTGGAGGGATTTGTATCCTCAACCGTGCTGTTCTGTGTGGGCGCGCTCGCCGTGAACGGTGCGTTGCAGGCGGGACTCAACCATAATTACTCCATCCTCATCTCAAAAGGCGTCATTGACGGCATCACCGCCATCACCTTTTCCGCGGCCTATGGAATCGGCGTTGCGTTTGCGGCGATTCCCCTTCTGATCTATGAAGGGGCCATCACCCTCTTTGCGCAGGTGATCGGCCCCTATCTGGGCGATGCCGTCGTCGCAGAAATGAGCGCCGTAGGCGGCACAATCATCGTCGGCATCGGCATCAATATGCTCGGACTTCCGAAAGAAAAGCTCCGCGTCGCCAATATGCTCCCCGCCATTTTTCTCCCCATTGCCTATCTTCCGCTCAGTTCCCTTCTCACGGGGCTATGGACTGCTTAGCCCTCCGCAAGCACCGTGCCAATTGGCTCCCGGAACTCCAGATTGGCCCTTGTGCTATACGCCGTTTCTGTCCGGTTGATGAGCACGAGCCGGTTGCCCCGGTAGTAGTGCAGCAATCCGGCGGCCGGGTAGACGGAGAGCGACGTGCCGCCGACGATGAGCACTTCAGCGCCCGCGATGTATTCCACCGCGCGGTCCATCGTCTCCGCGTCGAGCGCCTCTTCGTATAACACGACGTCAGGCCGGACAATTGCCCCGCAGGCGCAGCGCGGCACCCCCCCGCGCTCAAGCACAAAGGAGAGGTCATATTGCCTTCTGCACCGCGTACAGTAGTTTCGGTGGACGCTGCCATGCAGTTCGAGTACGTTTCGGCTGCCGGCAAGCTGGTGCAGCCCGTCAATATTCTGCGTAATGACCGCCTGTAGCTTCCCCTGCGCCTCCAGCGCGGCCAGCCTGCGGTGGGCTGCATTGGGCTCTGCCGAGGGGAAGATCATTTTCTTGCGGTAGAATTCAAAAAATTCCTCCGGATTTTGCAGGAAGAAGCTGTGGCTGATGATCTGCTCCGGCGGGTAGTGGTACTGCGTCTGATACAGGCCATCCTGACTGCGAAAGTCGGGAATCCCGCTCTCCGTCGAGACACCAGCACCGCCAAAAAACACCGTCGCGCGGCTTTCCGCCAGCCACCGCTCCAGTTGCTGCTTCTTTTCCTCCTCCATATGAGAACACCTTCCTGATTGATTGCAAAAATAGGCATCTCGCATGTCGCGAGATGCCTATTTTCCGTATTTATTTCTCGCTTTGATCATGCCCGTGACAGTCGCAGCCTTCCTCATCACAGTCGTTAAAATCAATGGCGAACTGCTCCTTGCACTTTGGGCACTGGATATTTCCCTGCATCAGCACATCCTCATCAATGACGAGAGGCGCACCACACTTGGGGCACTCGGCTTCGATGAAGTCATCCTCATCCATGTCATAGTCATCATCATCGTCATCGTCGTCAAGCAGGAACTCTTCCATGTCGGAAACGCTATCGTTCAGCGCGTCAACCTCTTCGCAGAGCGCCTCGGTGTCCTCCTCCAAATCCTCAAGAGCCATGGCAACCTCCTCAAGAACGCCGATCATGACCGATATCAGCTTTCCCTCCTTGGAGTTCTCCGTATCCAGCTCCAGCCCCTCCGCGAGGCCCTTCAGATATGCGACTTTTTCAGAGATTGTCATAAAGCAACTCATCCTTTCATTTCGCGCCGCCGCGCACATTGATTAGCTCTTGCAGCGCTCCAAATATTCGCCGGTTCTTGTATCGATACGGATTTTGTCTCCGGGGTTGATAAACAGAGGCACCTTGATCTCCGCGCCGGTCTCAAGTGTGGCAGGCTTGGTGACGTTGGTCGCCGTGTCGCCCTTAAAGCCAGGGTCCGTCTCCGTCACTGCAAGCTCCACGAAGGTCGGCGGCTCAACGGCAAAGATTTTCCCCTTGTAGCTGCTGATTTTGCACTGCATATTTTCCTTGACAAACTGGAAGGAGTCACCCAGCGTATCCGCGTTGATGGGTACGAGATCAAAGGTCTCCGGGTCCATGAAATAGTAGAGATCACCGTCACTGTAGCTGTACTCCATATCCTTACGCTCCACAAACGCCTGCTCAAACTTCGCCGTCGGGTTAAAGGATGTTTCGGTAACCGCACCGGTAATCACGTTTTTCATCTTGGTGCGGACGAACGCGGCACCTTTTCCGGGCTTCACGTGCTGGAACTCTACGATCTGCATGACTTGTCCATCCATCTCAAACGTAACGCCATTTCTAAAGTCGCTGGCACTAATCATCTGGCTTCATCCTCCAAATATATGTGAATTGGTGCTCCTATTCTATCCTATTTCTTGCCTGATTGCAAGAGATTTCACAGAATAATCAGCTCTTTGCCCGCGTGTGTCAGGTTTCGGGCTCCATCCGCGGTCAAAACGAGCATATCCTCAATGCGCACGCCAAACCGCCCGGGCAGATAGATCCCCGGCTCGGCGGAGACCACCGCACCAATCGGGAGGGTGTTTTTGCTCGCCGGGCCGACGCTCGGCTCTTCGTGTACCTCCAGCCCAATGCCGTGGCCAAAGCTGTGCCCGAAAAAGTCCCCGTAGCCCGCGCCCGCGATAACCGCGTGGGCGGCGCCATGGATTTCGGCACCCGTGATACCGGCACGCGCCGCCGCGATGCCCGCAAGCTGTGCCTCCCACACCACATCGTATACCCGCCGCATCTCCGCGTCCGGCGCCCCGATCGCCACGGTGCGGGTCATGTCCGAGCAGTAGCCGTCCGCAATGCAGCCAAAATCCATCGTGACAAATTCGCCCTTCCCAATCTGCCGCGCGCCGGGGACACCGTGCGGGCGGCTGCCGTTGGGGCCGGAGACCACGATGGGGTCAAAGGACATCCCCTGCGCGCCGCGCAGGAGCATCTCATACTGCAGGCGCGCCGCAACCTCCTGCTCGGTCAGACCCGGGCGGAGAAAGGACAGGATTTCAAGAAGCGCCTCTTCGGCAATCTCCTGCGCGCGGCAGATGTAGGAGAGCTCCTCCTCCCCTTTGCTTTTACGCAGGGATGCAAGCAGCTCGCTTGCAGGGAGCAGCTCTGCAGAGAGCTTGTCGTTCCATCGCCGGTATTGGGACACGGTCATGCTCCTGTCCTCAAAGCCAAGGCGGGTGAGTGTGTGCTGCTGCACCAGCGCCTGTACCGTCTCCTGATAGGTCTTCTTCTTTTCCGGAAGCGCGACCACCGCGTCCGTCACGGTCTCCCGCGCCGCCTCAATGTATCGCGTGTCGGTGTAGTAATAGGCCGCCTCGCGCGTGATGAGCACGACGCCTTCCCCATGAAACCCGACCGCGTACCGCTCCCCCGGCGCGCTGGTGATGAGCATGGCGTCAAGTTCATATTCCGGCAGGGCATGTGCAATCTCTTTTATATGGTTCATTTCGTCTCCTCCTGCCGCTGTTCTCCCTCCGCCAGCGCCGCGCGGTACATCCGCTGCATCGTCAGCGCGTCCTCCGCCTGCGTACCGGCGGACTCACAGATGATGGTCGGACTCCATCCCCGGCGGGCAATCTCCTCCATCAGGGGCAGAGGATCAGGGCCAAATTCGTCCTGATCAAAAGTCAGGTGCATCTTTTCGCCGCCATTGGGGGTAAACTGTATTTTGGAAAAATGGCTGTGGAAGTGCGCCGCCCGCGCTTCACCGAGTACCGCTTCCATGCGCCCGAGGATATGGCGCATCGCCTGCTCCCCGCTCAGCTCCCCCAGTGTGCGGGCGTAGAGGTGCCCAAAGTCGACACACGGTACCAGCCGCGCGTCGATTGTGCACAGGGCAAGCACCTCCTCCAGATCGCCGAGCTGGTTGATTTTCCCCATCGTCTCCGGGCAGAGGGCAATGTGCCCAAAACCCGCCGCATCGCACGCCGCAAGCACCGACCGGAGGGAAGGCACCGCAATCGCCATCGCCTCGGCGCGGGTGCGCTTCATCAATGCCCCAGTGTGTACGATGACGCGTGTCGCACCCATCCAGTCCGCCGCCTGACACGCGGCGAGAATATAGCCCGTCGTTTTCTCCAGACTCGCGGGGTCGGGATTGGCGAGGTTAATAAAGTAGGGCGCGTGGAGGGAGAGGGCAATCTGCCACTGCCGTGCGCGCGCTCCCATTTCCCGCGCGGTCTCCTCCTTTATGTTCACCCCTTTTCCGCACTGGTATTCGTAACACGTAAGCCCCATCTCGTGCAGCCAGCGCGGCGCCTCCAGCGAGGATTTATGTGCCGCTGAGAAGGACGCCGCGTTTCCCGCCGGGCCGAACATCGTATATGCGCTCATAAGATTCCCTTCTCCTTTCGGCGTGTATAGTCGCGGAAAATCAGCTTGTAGACTATGTCTACAAGCTGAGGCATTTTTGCAATCAAACCGTAATATGATTGCAAAAATGTCGCCTGCGGGCGGACGATTGCACGCGAAAGACACCCCTGATGGGTTTCTTTCACACTATCTTCCGTTCCGTCTCGCAAGCTGACCCCTTTTCTTTTCAGCTCTGTCATAAGATTCCCTGCTCCTTTCGGCGTGTATAGTCGCGGAAAATCCACTCCACCCCGTAGCGGAGATAGCGCCCGGGGTTCCCGGCAAGCTTGATGGGACTCACAAGAATGGTGGTAATGCCCGCGCGGTTGCCGCCGCAGATATCGGTGAAAATCTGGTCCCCGACAATCGCCGTCTCCTCCGGTTGGCATCCGGTGCGTTCCATTGCAAGCAGAAATGAGCGCGGGCGCGGCTTGCCCGCGTGCCCGATATACGGCACCCCCAGTGCGTCAGCAAAAATGCGCACCCGGTGCTGCCCGCGGTTGTTGGAGAGGATGAACAGGGTAATGCCATGCGCAGAGAGCGCCTGCGTCCATTGCCGCAGGCGGTCATCCGGTTCCGGGACGCCGTAAGGCACGAGGGTATTGTCAAGATCCGCCAGCAGAAGCCGCACGCCATGCGCCGCGAGCTTCTCCGGCTTTAGATCATATATCGTATTAAATGAATGGTGCGCAATCAGTGAGAACTTCATTGCCTCATCCTTTCCTGGCATAACCCGCTCGCCATGTACATAGAATGCATTATACACGCATCCACCAACATGGACAAGGGGGTACCTCTGATTATGGAGTCCAAAACAAAATTTTTTCTCACCGCGCCGCAGCAGCAGTATGCTGAGGCGCAGCGCAGTGGCCTGCCCGTCACTTGTATGTCCTATCGCATCGGCAAGGGCCCGCGCCTGCTCCGCGCCGCTATGCCATCCCTCCCGCGCGGCGGGCTGATGGGCATCACGCTGGATAGCGAGGCGGAAGACGGCGACCCCGGCAGCTTATGTAACGACATCTTTCGGGAATGCACCGCGCGCGCCTTCCGTGGTATTCTATGCGATTTCCCACCCGATCAGCGCCTTTTGCCTCATGAAATCGTGCGCCAGCTCGGCGCGAACTGCACGCGCTATGGAATGTCGCTCTATATTACAGAGCCCTACGGGACGTACACCAGCAAAGCTTCCGTGCTCATTTCCTCTGCGCTCTCCGGCGGTTCGCTCCAGACACGGCTGGAGGAAGCCATCCATAAATTCGGCGCGGGGCACATTGCGCTGCTTGTAGAACCGGTACGAGAGGATTTTTTCCTCCCCTCCCCCACCGGGCAGGGGCAACGGCTGAAGGTCGGCGAACTGACCGCCCTGATGGATCAGCTTGACCCGTCCACCTTTTTCTCCGGCGAACTCTGCGCGCATTACTTTACCTATATGTCAAAAGAAAGCGGCGCGCATTTTGTCCTCTATGACGATGCCGGAAGCATACATAAAAAAATTCAGCTTGCCGTGTCGCTCGGCATCACCGACGTGTTTCTGCCCTATCACGAGGTCAAGGCGGATCTGTTCCGACTCATCTCACAATAACCGGCAAAAAGCCCTGCGTTGTGCACAACGCAGGGCTAACGTGTTGTTAATAGAACTTCTTTTTGCTATTCTTGCGTGCGGCTTCGGATTTTTTACGGCGCTTGACGCTCGGACTCTCATAATGCTCGCGTTTCCGAACTTCAGCCAGAACACCCGACTTAGCACAGCTGCGCTTAAAGCGCTTGAGGGCACTTTCCAGTGATTCATTTTCCTTTAAACGGACTTCCGACATTGACTTCCCCTCCCTCCGATGCGGCGGAGAACGCCGCCAAAAGGGCCATATTTATGGCTTTACGTCTATCATTATAATCCAGGGGTGCCTACATTGTCAAGGATAACATTTAAAAAAAGAAATATTTGGATATTCACCGTGTTTACTCCCCTTTGTCGCCCACTGTACTGTCCAGCAGCTTAATCAGCTCCAGTGTGCTGCGGAAGGAGTTCGTCACATTATTGTCGAGCCAAGTGACTGTGCCCTGCAACGTTCCATTTTGGTTGTTGAGCACCTGCACAACAAACGTCTTTTTCTTTTCTGCTGTTTTCCCCATTTTGATTTATTCACGCCCTTTTTCACTCGGTTGAGGCTTATTATACCACACTTCAGTTACATATGCGTCACAACTTTTGAAAATCCACCAATTTTTTTGCATGTCTTTTATGAAATTTTTTAAATTGGGGCTACTCATATCGTAAGATCTATGCTATAATTTGTATATAATGTAACCAATATATAAAACAAGAGGTGATGAGAATGCAAAATACATCCGATTCTTCCAATACCATGCCAATTTCGGTCACAATGCTGGGCGGTCTGAGTCTGCATATTGGCAGCGAGGTTTTGTCTGATGATATTAACCGTTCCCACAAGCTTTGGAGTGTGCTGTGTTATCTTATAGTCAATCGCAACCGAGAGGTGTCCCAGTCAGAATTTATCGATCTGTTCTGGATGGATGAAAACCGCGCAAATCCCGTCAATGCGCTCAAAACACTCCTCTACCGCGTGCGCAGCATGTTGGAGCCGTATTTTGGCTCCGCGATCAATCCCATTCTCTCCAGACGCGGTACATACGCATGGAACCCCGCAATTGTCTGTGATGTTGATATAGACCATTTCGAGGTGCTCTGCCGCAAGTCACAGGATGCCACGCTGGAAAATCAGCTGCGCATGGAGCTCTATCAGGAGGCAATTGACCTCTACCGCGGAGATTTTCTCCCCAAGCTCAGCAACCACATGTGGGTTATCTCTAAAAATACATATTATCATGGACTCTATATCGACACAATCAAATCGTATGCAGCTTTGCTGGAAGAGGCAAAGCGATATGACGAAATGTACGACCTCTGCAACCATGCGCAACGGTTTGAAACGCTTGACGAGGGCCTGCATATCATGATGATACGGGCGCTGCTCCATCAGGGCAAAGACGCCGCTGCGCTCAGCCATTATGAAATTGCAACCGAATTGCTTTACCGCAATTTAGGGGTTCGCCCATCTGAGGAGCTGCGGGACCTTTACACGGACATCATGAAGATGGAGCGCAATCTGGAGATGGATTTGGAGGTCATTCAGGCCGACCTGCATGGCGTTGCCTCCCGACCCGGTGCGTTTGTGTGCGAGTACGGTTTTTTCAAAGAGGCATACCGCCTGGAGGCGCGGCGCGTGGTGCGCAACGGAATGAGCGTACACATTGCGCTCATTACCGTTACCCTCCCCAATGCGGAGGCGGCCCCGCTCAACGTATTAAACGTTACGATGGAGCAGCTGATGGAGATTCTGGTCGGCAGCCTGCGGCGAGGTGATGTCATCGCCCGCTACAGCGCGGCGCAATATGTCATTATGCTACCGGCCGCAAATTTTGAAAATAGCACCATGGTCATGGATCGTATTGTCGACACCTTTTACAAGCAGCACCGGCGCAATTTTCTCAAACTCTCCTATAAAATCCGAGAACTGGATCTCGATTAAACTTTTTAGATAGAACTGGAGGATGTTTGTCATGACGAAAACCACTCAAATTAAACGAATCGTTGTCGTTGTGATTGCGGCTATCGTTGTTATCGCCGTAATCGGCGTCGTTCTCTCCCTCCTTGCAAACCATGCCAAGGCCGACAAGCCGTCTTCCCTGCCTGTCAAGCAGGCGACCGTGACCGGGGTAGACGTCAGCTCAAACAGCAAAGCTTCCGTGGATTATTCCAATCTTTCGGAGGGCTATGTCCTCGTACAGTATACCGGCGGAAAAAGCGTGAAGATCAAGGTGCAAATCACCAAAACCGGCGGCACCACCTATACCTATGATCTCAATAACACCGGCACTGTTGAAGTATACCCCCTGACGGAGGGTGACGGATCCTACACCATTAAGGTCATGGAAAACGTCTCCGGTACGTCCTATGCGCAGGCGCACAGTGCAACGGTTACAATGAAGCTACGCAACGATTTCCTGCCGTTTCTGTACCCCAACCAGTACGTGAACTACAGCACTTCCTCCGCCGTCGTCTCTCAGGCTGCCACGTTGTGCGCGGGCAAGACCGGCGATATGGATAAGCTGACTGAAATCTACAACTATGTGGTGAATAATTTTTCCTATGACAATGCGCTCGCTGCTTCCGTACAGAGCGGCTACCTGCCTGACGTTGACAAAGTACTCGCTGCAAAAAAAGGCATTTGCTTTGACTACGCGGCGGTGATGTCCGCCATGCTCCGCTCCCAGAATATCCCCTGTAAGCTGGTCGTTGGCTATGCGGGCACGACCTATCACGCGTGGATTAATGTCTATATTGATGGTACAGGCTGGGTGGATCAGGCGATCTACTTTGATGGAACAAACTGGACCTTGATGGACCCGACCTTTGCCTCCACCGGAAAAAACAGCTCCGCGGCCATTGAGTATATCACGACTGAAAGCAACTACACGGAAAAATACGCGTACTAAATCAGTATGCGTATCCCACCTTCTGCGCCTCTAAGGATGGCTACAGCAAATCTATAAGTCGTAAGGACGTGTCGGAGGATATCTATGAAGAAAAAAACCTTGCTTCGCCTCACAGATGATGAACTGGCGAATTTCTGCCAGCAGCTCACCCTTCTGTCACGGGCCGGGATTACCGGAGAGGAGAGTGTTGCAATTCTCCTTGACGAATCCGAAACCACCGGCAAGCGGCAGCTGTATACCGGCATTCACAACGCTATGCTCTCCGGCGCAACACTCTCCGCCGCACTGAACGAAAGCGGCGCGTTCCCCGCCTATCTGGTCCAGATGCTCGAAATCGGCCAGACCTCCGGACGGGAGGAACAGGTGTTAGACGCGCTGAGCACCTATTACCAGCGCGAGGCCGATACCCGCCGCGCGCTGCGCCAGACGGTGGCCTACCCCGCCGGTATGGCCGCACTGATCGCCGTGATCGTGCTGATCCTGGTGGCAAGGGTTCTGCCGGTCTTCCAGCGCGTATTTGAGCAGCTCGGCGTCGCCGCGTCACCGACCGCCGCCATCCTGCTCCAGTTCGGCGACGCAGGGAAATACATCGCAATCGTTCTGGCGATTGTGCTGATTATCTGTGCCGTCTGGCTTTTTTGGATGCTCTTTCAGAAAGACGCGCGCGCCTTTGGAAAGCTCTTTTCCAAAACCGAAGCGGCACGCTGTGTGGACCGCAGTCGCTTTTCCTCCGCCATGGCGCTGATGCTTGCCAGTGGACTGCCGCTGGAGGCCTCCTTAGCGCGCGTCTGCG
Source organism: Oscillospiraceae bacterium (assembly GCA_021201735.1). Classification (GTDB taxonomy): domain Bacteria; phylum Bacillota; class Clostridia; order Oscillospirales; family Oscillospiraceae; genus JAJQEJ01. Next base: position 13,214 of record JAJQEJ010000046.1, read on the forward strand.
CCCTGCTGCGCGACTCCTCCCTCTCCGGCGCAATGGACGCGTGTTACCGCCAAACCATCGACGGTACGCCATTCCCGAAAGCAATCGCTGCATCGAAAATTTTCACCGGCATTGAGGCCGGTCTCCTCTCCACGGGCTTTCGCGCGGGTATCCCGGATCAGACGCTGGCGGATCTCGGCAGGCGCGCGGGCGAACAGGCGAGTGAACACCTCTCACGTACCCTCGTCCGCTTTGAATATGGGCTGGTTGTGGCCCTGTGCGCTGCAGTCGCGCTCGTGCTGCTGTCCGTGATGCTGCCGCTGCTCGGCGTTCTCTCCACGATCGGAGGGTAGCCCATGAACATCATCAAAAAAGCGGAGCCAAAAAAATGGCTTCCCATGCTGATTGTCGCAGCGCTCCTCCTAGCCGTCCTGCTGAGCGTCTCGCAGTTTTTAAGCGAGCGCTCCGAAAATGAAAATCACATATTACTACAGCGCGCTGTGCAACGTGCCGCGGTAGAGTGCTATGCGCTGGAAGGGTTTTACCCTACCTCCCTGGCCTATCTGGAGGAGCATTACGGTGTAGCCATTGAGGAGAGCGCTTTTTTCGTTGACTACCAATATGTGGCGGCCAATCTCATGCCGGACATTACCGTACTGCCCCGTAGTTAGCGGAAAAGGGGGGTTGCTGTTTTGAAATCTTCTACGAATGGTCTGCGGCTGATTACCGTCGTGCTGCTGTGCGGATTGTTTTTTCTCTTTGCTGTCAGCGTTATTTTATTCGGCAGTGACCTGTACCGCAGCATGGTCGACAACACCGACGTACGCTATACCCAGCGTACCGCGCTTTCCTATCTTGTCAATCAGGTGCGGCGGGGTGATATCGCGGGAGGTGTCAGCGTGGAAACCTTTGGCGGCAGCGACGCGCTGGTTGTGCGGGAGGATGGCTATATTACCCGGCTATACTGCTACAATGGTCAGCTGTGTGAACTGTTCACGGAGGAAGGGCTGGACTTTGCGCCGGAAGACGGGATTGCAGTGCTCGCACTTGCATCCCTCACCCTCTCCGCGCAGGACAATTGCATTTATATCTCCGCGGACGGATTTGAAACAGCCGTCTCTCTGCGCAGTGCCGTGTCGGAGGTGGTCTCATGATCCGCTCCACCAGTCGCGCCAATCTCTTTCTGATTGAATTGGTCATTAACCTGCTCCTGTTCGGCCTCTGTGCCGCCGTCTGCGTGAGTCTTCTGCTCGCGGCGAGAAGTATGGGGCAGAAGAGCGAGCGCCTGACTCAGGGGCTTTATATTGCGCAGAGTGCCGCCGAGCAATTGCGCGCGGGTATCACCCCGCCGACCGAATGGGAGGGCGGATATACCGTTTTGATTACCGATACCCAAAATGTTGATCAAAATATACCACTTTACCGCATTGAGGTCTTGCAAAATGGAGAGTCCTGCTTTACACTGGAGGAGGTGGCGATTCCATGAGACAATCAAATCAGCGATCACCGGTCGGGATTGGCACAATCACCATCTTGACCGTGTTGCTTATCTTATGCCTTTCTATCTTCTCCGCCCTTACGCTGAGCACTGCCAATGGTGACCTTGCGCTTTCCGAGCGCAATGCGCAGACCGTCTCGGCCTGGTACGAAGCAGACGCGGAAGCTGCGCGGCTTTATGCCGATTTTGCAGCCGGTTCCGCGCCGGAGCTGGAGGAGCAGATTGCAATGTCCGATACCCACTACCTCTATCTCCACTTGCTGCGCGGGGGTACGGGTGACGTACAGATCCTCGCCTGGCAAATGACTGCAACGGAGGACACACAGGAGCCGGGCGACCAGTTCCTTCCCGTCTATACAGAGGACTCCTGACAGAGAGGCAACGAAAGGAATGAGATACTTGCAGCTTCTTGATATCCTGCGGGAAGGGGTTCGTCGCGGTGCCTCGGACATTATCATCATTGCCGGCCTTCCCGTTTCCTATAAGGTGGACGGAATCATCAGCCGCGTGGGTGACCGTCTGCTCCAGCCCGACACCGACGCCCTTGTCACCGCCGCGTATGAGGCCGCTGGAAACCGCAATATCAAGCGTTTCCTCACCCTGGGCGATGACGATTTTTCCTTTGCTGTACCCTCTCTCGCCCGCTTCCGCGTGAACGCCCTGCGTCAGCGCGGCAGTGTAGGGCTTGTCATCCGCGTTGTCTCCTTCTCGCTTCCGCAGTGGGCTGCCCTCTCCATACCGGAGAACGTGATGGCCTTTGCCGGTCGCACGCGCGGCCTCCTGCTGGTGACCGGCCCCGCCGGTTCGGGCAAGAGCACGACGCTTGCGTGTATCGTCGACGCGATGAACGCAAGCCGCAACGCGCACATTATCACCATTGAAGATCCGATTGAATATCTGCACCAGCACAAAAGCTGCATCGTCACCCAGCGCGAGCTCGATAGTGACACGGTCTCTTACAGCGCTGCCCTCCGCGCGGCACTGCGGGAAGCCCCTGATGTCATTTTGCTCGGCGAAATGCGTGACCCGGAGACCATTAAGGCCGCCGTCACCGCGGCGGAAACCGGTCAATTTGTCATCTCCACACTGCATACCACCGGCGCTGCAAGCACGGTGGATCGGATTGTGGATGCCTTCCCGCCGGAGCAGCAGGCACAGATCCGCGCCCAGGTCGCCTTAACACTGGAGGGCATCACCTCACAGGTACTGGTGCCGGCAACAGACGGCGGCCTGGTCCCCGCATTTGAAGTCATGAGTGCCACGCCCGCCATCCGCACCATGATACGCGAGTCCAAAACACACCAGATGGATAACATCATCTCCCAGTCCGGAGAAAGCGGCATGATCACGCTGGATCAAAGCCTGTTGAAGCTGGTACAAGCAGAGAAAATTTCGTCTTCCAACGCGCTAACCTACTGCAGCGACCCAGAGTGGCTGCAAAAACGCATTTCAGCGGGAGCATAACCAGTGAGGTGAGGTAACATGAATCGTCCCAGTGTAACTTATTTTGGCATTGAGATGCGCGTCTGCGTTGATCAGGTCGACGGTACCAATGCGAGCGGCGCTGTGTACAGCCGACGGCTGAATGCGCCCATGCAATTTTCCGACCTGATCAGCCTTTTTCTGCAGCTTGACGACCTGATGAACCAGCAGCGGTTTCCGGAGGCGTATCAGTCCCTGCGCACATTCTCCGATGAAAAGCACTACCTCCCCCCCGACCTCGCCGCGGAAGACCCGAATTCCGGTATGGATGAGGAATTTGTACATAGTATCTACGGGAAACACTATACCTTCTCCATCTATGTCGCCAGCCGCCGCAGTGCAACCTGGCAGGGCGCGCTCCGCCTGCTCGACAACATTGACACCATACCCTTCTCCAGTATGCTCTCGCTCCTGCATCTGATTGAGGAAAATGTTATCTGCGCCCCTCCCACAGTACCCAGTTTGCAGACAAGCCCTTATTTCTTATCCTGATCGTTTGCAGCGAATTGCCGTGCGCGTTGCCGTACGGCAATTTCATCTTGTTTTATACTAGTACCGTTTAAAAATCATAGTATGATTTTTATAGCGCGTAGCGCGTACGGAACTTATGAGACGTGCCGCGTAGCGGCGTGGCGCTTGTGACACATCTCCGATTTTAATCGGGGATCAGTATTAAGCAAATTTTAAGATCATATATGCACTTTCTCATTTGTTTTTTTCTTATAAGCAGTTATCATTACAATGTAATATGTGGTGGTGGGAGAACAGAAATATGAAATACTTCTCTTTTATAGATGAGAATCAGATGAACACGGATATTGAAAACCGCATTCAGGAAATGGAAGACCCGGCCTACCGATTCCCCAGACGCTTTGGCCCGCGGGACTATATCACCGTTGCCGTTGTCGCCGTGGTCTGTCTTTTTTTCATCATTGTGGGGTACCATTTATGAAACCGCATCAGGAGATCAACCGGGACGCTGAGAAGGAAGCGGTTTTCGGCATCGTTCCCATCCCTTCCGGGCAAAAAAAGTATGGATTTACAGACGCCTTTCTGATCCTGTCCGGATATTGCATTGCCACATGGAGCTATACACAGGGGGCGTATCTCGCTACACTGGTCGGCTTTCAGCAGCTGCTCATCGGCGCATTCTTTGCCGCAATCCTGATGCTGGTCATCTACCAGCTGCCGGTCATTCTCTCTGTGCGGTACGGCATTGACATCTGGATCTGGCTGCGCGCCGTATTTGGCCATTGGGGCGTAAAAATGATCACGATTTTGATTATCGCCATCAACTTCCCCTGGTATGCCGTCTGCGCCGACCTGTTTGCCTCCTCTATGATGAATCTGCTTGGCCTGCTGGGTCTCTCCGTGCCCTCAGGCTGCTACCTCCCACTGGCGCTGCTGTGTGTCATTGCGGGTACGTTGCTGGCTTACCGCGGCGTGCGCGCCATTACCTGGACGACCCGTTTGCTGGTTCCTCTACTGCTGGCCATTGGTGTCATGGTGATCATTGTCGCCTTGCGTGCCGTTCCCTTTGACGCGATCTGGAATTACCGTCCGGTCGATACCGGGTATAGCGATACACATATTCCTTATCTGATATCCATTGAGGCGAATTTTGCCTTTGTCATTACATTGGTGGGCGGTATGGCCGCCATTCCTCGCATGGCGAAAACCGAACGGGGCGGCTTTTGGGCCGGTGTGCTCGGGCAGGGCCTCTCCGGCTCTTTTTTTGTGGTGGTAGGCGCCGTCATGTCCATTGCGACACAATATGTCACCGGCATTCTTTCCGAGGATCCGACCAGCATGCTCGCTGTCCTGTCCACGCCAATCATGGCGTGCAGCTCCCTGATGCTGGTCGCCTTTGCCAATATCGGTACGCAGGCGGTAGGCTCCTATACCTACGGCGTCATGCTCAAGTCCTCCTTCCGCAAACTCGATTATCGCCTGCTCATCTTCATCCTTTGTGCTTATGTGGCGCTGCTGTGCGTTTGGGGGCAGATCACCACATACTTCGGCTCGTTCCTCACCATCGGTGCCTGTGTGTATGCGCCGCTCGCCGCACTGCTCTTTTCCGATTTCTTCATCGTGCGCCGGCAGAAGCTTTCCCTGCGCGACGTGTTTGGGCTGAGCGGATACCGTGGCTTTCCAAAGTTCAACTGGGTTGGGCTTTTCTGCTGCGCTGCCGGCGTCGCTATGTCGCTTCTCGTCTATAATCCCATCACCGGAACCGTTCACATCCGATTTTTGTTCACCCTGACGCCAACCGGCTGTGCCTTTCTGGGCACTTGCATACTGTATAGCGTGCTCAGCTGCCTCCCTCCGATCCGCCGTTACATACTACCCGCAAATCATGAAAGAATGGGATTGGCTGTGCTTGAAAAGAAACATAAACACGATACCGTTTAACCGCTTCCGCACGCCACCGCGCCAAAACCCCCTATTTCTTCCACCAATTTGGTTTTTGAGCTGGCTCATGACCCGGAGCGGACGGCTCAAGATTCACCGCCTGCGCATGAAAGGGCTTAAACCGCCTTTTCTGGTGCTCGGAACCCATCACGCCTTTATGGACTTTTTTGTTACACCGCTGGCGCTATTTCCTTTTCGCGCAAACTATGTCTCCGAGCTGGAGGGCTTTGAAAATTATGGCGAGTGGCTCTACCGGCAGGCGGGTTGTCTCGGCACAAGGAAATTTATCTGTGATGTTGCGCTGGTACGCAATATCAAAAAGGTAACCGACCGGGGCGATATTCTGGTGCTGTATCCGGAGGCGCGCTATGCAAATGTCGGCACCTCCTCCAATCTGCCTGAGTCCGTGGGTAAGCTTGCAAAGTATCTTGACGTCCCGCTGGTGACCATCCATATGCGCGGCAACTACCTGCAGTCTCCGATCTGGAACCTGCACAAGCAGCGCGGCGCGCGTCTGGATGCCACAATTACGCAGCAGTTTACCCGCGAGGAAGTGCGCGGCGCGTCTGTCGCGGAGATAAACGAGCGCATTCGTCTGGCACTGACCTATGACGAGTATGCCTGGCAATATGAAAACCAGTTTTCAATCCGTTATCCGAAGCGCGCAGAGGGGCTGGAGTATGTTCTATACCAGTGCCCGCACTGCGGGGCTGAATTTTGTATGCAGACCAAAAACGCCGACCTCCATTGTAGGAACTGCGGCGCGCATTGGCATATGACGGAACTGGGCAGACTTACCTGTACAGATATCGGCAACTGCTCCGCCACGCCGGACTTCGACCACATTCCGGACTGGTATGAGTGGGAGCGTACACAGGTGGCAAACGAGGTGGCAGACCAATCTTACTCCCTGGATATGGCGGTACATATTGAGGCCCTGCCCAATGCAAATCATTTCATCGACCTTGGCACAGGGCGATTAACGCACAACCTGCATGGCTTTCAGCTCACCTTTACAGAATACGGATGCAAGCAGGAGACGACAATGACCTTCTCCTCTGCTTCTATGTTCTCTGTCCATACTGAGTACAATTACCGGGGCAAGGGACAGTGTATCACGCTCTCAACAGACGATAACACGTATTTTATCTACCCGCTGGGAAACGGATTTAATGTAACAAAAATTCAATTCGCAACGGAATATCTGCATCAAATCTGGATAGCAAATAAAAATGCGCCATTGACATCCAACGCATAGTGTGTTAAATTTTTGATGATACGCAGAGAAGGAGCTTCGTTTGCAAGTTCCTTTCAAACGAATTGAATAAAAACGCCTGCCGTTCCCCTGTGGGAACCGCGGCAGATGCGCAAAATGGCCATTCTTTTTCATGACCGTTTTGTGCCGCTCGCGCAGCGAAAGGAATGACCATTATATGGGTAAATTGGATAACAAAGTAGCGATTATTACCGGCAGCACATCCGGCCTTGGAAAGCAGACGGCGTGCCTCTTCGCGCAAGAAGGCGCCAAAACAGTGATCGTGGGGCGGCGCAGTGACCGTGGGAATGAAGTCGTCAAAACGATCCTCGATAACGGAGGGGATGCAATCTTTATCCAGGCGGATATGCAGGATATGGCCAGTGTGGACAAGATTGTCGATGGGACAGTAAAGGCATACAGAAAGATCAATGTTTTAGTCAGCAATGCCGGCATTGTATATAATATGCCTTTCACGGATAACACCATGGCGGATTACGACAGCGTCATGAATGTAAATTTAAAATTCCCATTTTTCCTGACGCAGAAGGCAATCCCGTACTTATTGGAGACCGGCGGCAATGTCATCTACACCGCATCCGGCGCGGGACACAGACCCACGAAAAACGCGCAGCTTTATAACATATCTAAAAGTGCATTAATTATGTTGACCCAGTCATTGGGCGTGGAATATGCCGACAAAGGCGTCCGTTTTAACTCCATCTCTCCGGGCTTTTTCGATACGGATATCCTGAATGATTTGCAGGGTGCGGTCAAGGATGCCTATGTCAATGGGTTGCCCATGAAGAGAATGGGCGCTGCAAATGAATTTGCCAAGGTCGCTCTGTTCTTAGCGTCTGACGATGCGTCATACGTCACCGGCGCGGATCTCCTTGTCGACGGCGCACTGAATCTGAAACTCTAAACAAATAAAAAACAACGGACAGGAGATTATCCTGTCCGTTCAGACTGAAGACAAAGTGGTTGAAATCGTGTGATTTCAACCACTTTGGGTTGC
>JAJQEJ010000066.1:0-18524 GCA_021201735.1 Oscillospiraceae bacterium
GCAACCCAAAGTGGTTGAAATCACACGATTTCAACCACTTTGTCTTCAGTCTGACCGCACCCCTTCCGTTGGCGGAGGGGGTGCGGTTTTTATATGCCGAATGTCATCCTATTCCACTACGACCTCCACGCCGTAAGTCTTTCCAATCTGTTGCAGGATATTCTCACTGATCAGCTGTGCCATGGCACTATCCAGCTGCGCGGCCAGGGCGGAGTCCTTCCGACAGGCTACGCAGTAATCGCGCTGTGCAATGGAATCGCCGTAAACCGCCAGACTGGAAAAATCCATCCCGGAAAATTTCATCATCTGAGCGGTTTTTATGTCAACCACAGCGCCATCGGCCTCGCCGCTGACGACCGCCAAAAGGCAGGCGTCCTGCGTCTCCTTTGCAAGATATCGCGCCTGCATGAGATCGGGATTGGCGCTGAGGGCATATTCACCGTCAGAGCCCGCCTGCGCGCAGACGTTCTTGCCCGGCAGATACCACGTGCCCCCGTCCGCTTCCGGCAGATCCGCGCGCATCACCAGTACCTGCGTGCTCTTGCGAAACGACGAAGAGCACGTGGCCTGCGCCCACGTGGTATCCTCTGTCGGTACGCCGCTCCAGACACAGTCGACCTGTCCCTGGGTGAGCATTTCCGCGCTGTCCGCGCCGACTGTCACAAACGTCGGCGCGAGTCCCAGCTTGTCACATACAGCCGTGGCAAGCGCCACATCAAAGCCGGTGAGCGCGCCGTCATCCCCGGTATACACCAGCGGCGCGCTTTCCGCCACGCCGATACGCAGTGTGCCGCGTGCCACAATCGCGCTCCAATCGTCGTCTTCCTCCTCGCTCTGTCCGGCACAGGCCGCGAGTGAGGCAATGATGCCAAAGAGGAGCGCAACCATAAGTATGTTTTTCTTCATTCTATAACACCTGTCAATGAACGGTCTGCTGGAACGTCAGCCGCGTGGCGTTTTTCCGCTCCCGCATCGCCTGCTCCAGATCGGCAGGACGGTTGACGTTGAGCAGCACATGGTCAAGGGGGAATTCCGCAAGCTCCGCCTCCTGCACATAGCGCACAGGAACCCTGTCAAACAGTGCGCGAAACGAGCACTTTCCCTCCTCCAGGCAGGCCGTAATATGTGGCAGGCACGCGCGGTCATACACCGCGAACAGGGATTCCGGCCGCCCGTCGGCACGCTGAATCACGCAGGCGGCGGCGTCGCCCTTGAGCGCGCGCAGACGCTGCGCGAGCGCGGGCTCACCAAAGGGCAGATCCACCGCGGTCAGGAATACCTGCGCGGCGTCGGTCTTGGAGAAGGCTGCCTCCAGCCCCGCCATAGGCCCTTGGCCCGGATGGAGATCCACCAGCTCCGGGATGCCCCCGGTGGCAAACCGCCCCTTCTGATTGACGGAGATGTAGAGGCCGTCAAACACGTCCGTATACCGCCGGATGAGGCGGGAGAGCATGGTTTCATCCCCCTCAAAGACAATATTCCCCTTGTCGCGCCCCATGCGGCGGGACATGCCGCCCGTTACGATCACTGTAATTGTTTTCATAGACATACATACCCGCTTCCATTTGGAATCATCCATGCCGGAAAAACAACCAATTTCTACTTCTATTCTATCCAGTTTATCAGAAATCATTGCAAACTGCAATCACAGTTTTTCTGATCTGACGGTATAGAACGCGCAAAAACTCACATCCTCTTAGTATCAGACTGAAGACAAAAGGGATCAGCTTGCAAGACGGAAAGGAAGAAAGAGTGAAAGAAACCCATCAGGGGTGTCTTTCGCATGCAATCGTCCGCCAGCAGGCGGCATTTTTGCAATCATAATTATAATTACGGTTTGATTGCAGAAATGCCCCTCAGCTTGTAGACTTTGTCTACAAGCTGAGTATCATCTTCTCATCCAATGACATGGAGGAATTGCACTATGAAAAAGCTTATCTCGGCGGTTCTCGCCGCCGCGCTGCTCATCGTCCCCGCGGCGGCGGAGAGCAATGCGGCAAGTGGCACGCCGTCCGTAGCTGTGGACGCCACGTCCGCAATTTTGATGGAAAAAGAGAGCGGAGCCGTTCTCTATGAAAACAATGTACACGAAAAGCTGGAACCCGCCAGCGTGACGAAGGTCATGACGATTCTGCTGGTGATGGAAGCCATCGACAGTGGAGCGCTCTCTCTTGACGATGTTGTGACCGCTTCCGCGCACGCGGTGTCCATGGGCGGCTCGCAGGTCTATCTCAAGGAAAACGAGCAGATGACGGTGCGTGATATGCTCAAGGCGGTCGCGGTCGTCTCCGGCAATGACGCTGCCGTGGCGCTCGCCGAACACATCGCGGGCAGCGAGGAACACTTTGTCTCCATGATGAACGAGCGCGCCGCGCAGCTCGGTATGACGGATACCACCTTCTTAAACTGTACGGGCCTGCCTGCTGCCGGACACGTCACCTCCGCCTACGACATCGCGCTCATGAGCAGGGAACTCATTTTGAACCACCCTGCCATCCGCGAGTATACCACCATCTGGATGGATTCCTTGCGCGACGGGGCGTTTCAGCTCTCGAACACCAACCGCCTTATTCGTTTTTATGACGGCGCGACGGGCTTAAAAACCGGCTCCACCGACACGGCGCTCTATTGCCTTTCCGCCACTGCGGAGCGGGACGACATGGAGCTGATCGCCGTCGTCATGAAATCCCCGACCTCCGACGCCCGCTTTACAAGCGCGCAAAATCTGCTGAACTTCGGGTTTTCCAACTACACCCTCGTGAGCATCGCCCCCAAACAGGCTCTGCCGCCCATTGACGTCCTGCTCGGCGAGAAGAAGCAGGTGCAGCCCGTGCTTCCCTCGCAGGGGCGCATTCTCGTGAGTAAGGCGGACGCGGGGTCCGTGAATACCGAATTCCACCTGAGCAGCAATTTGGAAGCGCCTGTGGAAGCGGGGCAAAAGATCGGTGAGCTGGTGGTCTATGTCGGCGGGGAAGAGGCGCAGCGCCTGCCTGTCTGCGCCGATGAGGCCGTTGCGCGGATCACCGTACCGGGGATATTCGGTAACCTTCTTGGAAGCCTGTTTTATTAAAACGTAGCGGGGGTTCCCCTTGCCCTTGAGAGGGCAAGGGGAACCCCCACGGCAAGAAGTACTGACGAACGATATAGTGCGTCCCGTCACTCTTCCATTGCGTCCCACCGCATTCCGTGCTAAACTGAACATATCATCACGAAAACGCGGCGGAGGGCAACTATGACATTGGGGCAGAAGATTAAAACCGCGCGGTTGGAGCGCGGCATGACGCAGAAAGAGCTGGTCGGCGACTACATCACGCGCAACATGCTCTCGAAGATTGAGCACGACAGCGCCATGCCGTCGGTGCGCACACTGGAGTATTTGGCGCGTGCGCTGGATCTGCCGACGAGTGACTTCCTTGATGGCAGTCTTCTCTCGGACGGCTCCGCCGCCGACGGGCTGGATGAGGCGCGCGCCGCATTCCGCACCGGGCAGTGGTTAGACTGCCTGTCCCTGCTGAACGCCGCACCCACCGCCGCCAGCACGGATGAGGGGTATCTCCTGCAGGCGCGTGCCGGGGCCAGTGCCGCGCGCGCCGCACTGGAGCGCGGCGATTTTGTCAGCGCCCGTGAGCTGAGCGAAACCGCTCAGTATTATAATCAGGAGGGCATGTATTTTGATCAAACCCTCGGCCTGGAGCTTTCTCTTGTTCTGGGACGCGCGCTGATTTCCCTCGGTGAAACCGGCTATGAGATGCAGCGCACCGCCTTCTTGGAGGACTTCGCCCAGATGGAGGAATCCTTCCGCGACCTGTCTGGCAGGGAGGGGACATCACAGGAAAGTAGAGCATCTACGAATCGCCCAACATAGCGGCCCATTTCTTGTGCATTTTTGCACTTGAAAGGGGCCGGATTTTTTTGCGCTCATGCGGAGTTCTTCCGTTTTTTTCCTCATTTCACGCGTTGTTTTACTATTATATGAACATATTGTATAAAAATGTAAGATATTATTCGCTTTTTTTCGCCAAATGGAGTTTTCACGATTTGCTTGACGAAAGGGGATAAATGTTCTATAATTTACACAAATGGGAATTCTTTTTATTGTTAAAATTCTGTCGAATAGCACAAGATTTTGGCGCGCCACACCGCCGTGTCTTTGGGCATATTGGCGAATAAGGAGAGGATGCCAGTGAACATAACGCAGCTATCGCCCCGGATACCCATGGAACTGGACGATTTTTTGCAGGGACGGTCTGTTCGCGCGCAAGATTATCTCGGGACGCATCCGGCGGTACAAGCCGGGCAGGACGGCTATGTATTTCGTGTCTGGGCACCGCACGCCGAGGGGGTGTCGGTCATCGGCAGTTTTAACGAATGGGATGACGAGACGCACCCGATGAAACGCCTGCACGGCGGCGTTTGGGAGTGCTTTATTCCAAACTTACAGCAATTTGAAACCTACAAATATGCCGTCCGTACCACACAGGGGAAAACGCTCGCCAAAGCCGACCCTTACGCATTCCATGCGGAAACCAGGCCCAGCAACGCCTCCAAACTCTATGACCTCTCCGGCTACACATGGGGCGACGAGGGCTGGCTCAATTGGCGGCACGACAATCTTACCTACGCAAATCCGCTCAATGTTTATGAGGTGCACCTTGGCTCCTGGCGGCGCACCGGCGACGGTGAGATGCTCTCCTACCGTGATATCGCGGCATATCTAGTCCCCTATGTGAAAGAAATGGGCTTTACGCATGTGGAGCTCATGCCCGTGACCGAGCACCCGCTCGACGCCTCCTGGGGCTACCAGTGCACGGGATATTTCGCCGCCACCTCCCGGTTCGGGACGCCCCACGACTTTATGTATCTGGTCGATGCGCTGCATCAGGCGGGCATCGGCGTGATTATGGACTGGGTGCCCGCCCACTTTCCCAAGGACGCCTTCGGCCTGTACGAATTTGACGGCACGCCCTGCTACGAGTATGGCGATCCCCGCATGGGGGAGCACGCCGAGTGGGGTACCCGCGTCTTTGACTTCCGGCGCAATGAGGTGCGCTGCTTTCTCACCTCCTCCGCGCTGTTCTGGATTGAACGATTTCACATCGATGGCCTGCGTGTCGACGCGGTGGCCTCCATGCTCTATCTGGACTACAGCCGCAAAGAAGGGGAGTGGGTGCCCAACAAATACGGCGGGCATGAGAATCTGGAGGTCATCTCCTTTCTGCGCAACCTGAACACCGTGGTCTTCTCCGACCACCCCGATGTGCTGATGATTGCGGAGGAGTCGACCGCGTGGCCCATGGTCACGCATCCCGTCAGCAGCGGGGGGCTCGGCTTTAACCTCAAGTGGAATATGGGCTGGATGAACGATATTTTGCACTATGTCAAGCTCGACCCCTACTTTCGGCAGCACAACCACAAGGATATCACCTTTTCGCTGCTCTATGCCTTTTCGGAAAATTATATTCTTCCCCTCTCCCACGATGAAATCGTGCATATGAAGGGGTCACTGCTGAATAAAATGCCCGGTGAGACCGACGCGGAGAAGTGCGCCGGTGTGCGCGTGTTCTATGCCTACATGCTCACCCACCCCGGCAAAAAACTGCTTATGATGGGCAGCGAGTTCGGGCAGCGGAGCGAATGGAATTACGCGCAGTCGCTCGACTGGCACCTGTTGGAGGAGGAAAATTCCCCACATCTGGTGCTACAGCACTTCTTCCAGCAGGCAAACATGTTCTACCTCGCCCAAAAACCGCTGTGGGAACAGGACTTTTCATGGGAGGGCTTTGCATGGATCTGTTCGGACGACGCGCAGGGTAACTGCGTCATCTTCCTGCGGCGGGACAAGAAGGGACACGCCCTGCTTGTGCTGTGCAACTTCTCGCCCGTCCACCGCGCGGGCTACCGTGTCGGCGTGCCGTCTCCCGGACGGTATGAGGTGCTGTTTAATACCGATGACATTGCATTCGGCGGTGCGGGGTTTGGCGACAAGGAGCCACTCAAGTCGGACTATATCCCCTGCCACGAGCAGGCGCAGTCCATTGAGGTGGATCTGCCCCCGATGAGCGCGGTGATTCTCACCTGTACACGGCGCTTCCCGCCGCGCCGCGCCACCAAGGCAAAAACCAAACACTGATTTCCCCTCGCATTTCACGACAAATATACGCTATTATAGCTGTCCATGAGGTGAATCTTATGAAGAAAGAAATTGTCGCCATGCTGTTGGCAGGCGGGCAGGGCAGCCGACTCCATGCCCTGACCTCCCGCGTCGCGAAACCGGCCGTCCCATTCGGCGGAAAATACCGCATCATTGATTTCCCCCTGTCCAACTGTGTCAATTCCGGCATTGACACAGTCGGTGTGCTCACGCAATACCAGCCCTTGGAGCTCAATGATTACATCGGGAACGGACAGCCCTGGGATCTGGACCGCTCTTACGGCGGCGTACATATTCTCCCGCCGTATCTACAGGAAGGGGAGAAGGGCACATGGTACAAAGGCACCGCCAATGCCATCTATCAGAATATGAGTTTTATTGAGCGCTATGATCCCGAGTATGTGCTCATTCTCTCCGGCGACCATGTGTATAAGATGGATTATGTAAAGATGCTGAAGCATCATAAGGCGCGGCAGGCCGACTGCACCATCGCCGTGCTGGAGGTGCCGCTCGACGAGGCGTCCCGCTTCGGCATCATGAACGTGGACGAGGACGACAAGGTATATGAATTTGAGGAGAAGCCCAAAATGCCAAAATCCAACCTTGCGTCAATGGGCATCTACATCTTCACGTGGAGCAAGCTGCGCAAATACCTGATGGCCGATGAGGCGAACGAGCACAGTAAAAATGATTTCGGTAAAAACATCATCCCCGCTATGCTGGACGCGGGTGAGCGGCTGAGCGCATACCGGTTCCAGGGCTATTGGAAGGACGTCGGCACGATAGAATCCCTCTGGGACGCGAATATGGATATGCTCTCCATCGAGAGCAACGTAAACCTCTACGCGCAGGACTGGCCCATCTTTTCCCGCACCCCCACAACGCCCCCACACTTTACCGGGCCGAACGCGAGCATCAACCATTCCATGATCACCGGCGGGTGCGAGGTATACGGGAGTGTGGAAAACTCGATCCTGTTCCACTCCGTCACCATTGAGGAGGGGGCAGATGTGCGCTATTCTATCCTGATGCCGGGTGCCGTCGTCAAGGCGGGGGCGGTGGTGGAGTATTCCATCGTCGCGCAGTCCGCTGTCATCGGGCCCGGCGCACAGGTCGGCGCGCCCCCCGTCGGGCAGGAGAACTGGGGCATTACCGTCGTGGCACAGGGCGTGCACGTCGGGGCCGACGCGGTCGTGACACCCCGCTCCATGGTGACGCGTAATATGAAGGGGGGCGCGGCGGTATGATGAATACGCTGCACGGGATTATTTTCTCCTACCTCTCCAACCCTGACCTGCGGGAGCTGACGCAGCACCGCAACACGTGCTCCGTCCCGTATGGCGGGCGCTTTCGCCTCATTGACTTCATGCTCTCCAACATGGTAAACGCGGGAGTTGCCGACGTTGGGCTGATCGCCCATACCAACTACCAATCCCTCCTCGACCACATCGGCTCCGGCAAGGAGTGGGATCTCTCGCGCAACCGCGGCGGACTGCGCATCCTTCCGCCGTTCGGCTATGTGAATAAGATCCGAAGCGATAATTACCGCGGGCGGATGGACGCGCTTGCGGGAGTCTATTCCTATCTGCAAAACATCAAGCAGAAGTACGTTGTGCTCGCCGGGGGCGATGTCGCGGTCAACCTCGACCTGCGGGAGATGTATCACGCGCATAAAGCGAGCGGTGCCGATATTACGGTCGCGTGCACGCCCTTATCGGACAATCCCACGCCCAACAGCGACTATTTTCTGCTCGACGACGACGGCAGAGTCAGCGACGTGCTTCTGCAGCCCGCCGTCCCACAGGGCTATGAGTCGCTGGAGGTGTGCCTCCTCTCCAAGGAGCTGCTTTTGGCGCTGGTCGATCACTGCACGGCGCACAACATCCCCTCGTTCAGTCAGGGCGTCCTGCTCTCCATGCGGCACAAGCTGAACATTCACGCCTATACGTTTGGCGGCTATGTTGCCCGCATCCGCACCGTGTCCAACTATTTTACCCACAGTATGGACCTGCTCGACCCGCAGGTGCGCGGCCAGCTTTTTACAGCCGACCGCCCCATCCGCACCAAGGAGCAGTCCAATCCCTCCACCTATTACGGGCCGCACAGCAAGTCGGTCAATTCCCTGACCGCCGACGGCTGCATTATTGAAGGCGAGGTGGACAATTCCATCCTCTTCCGCGGCGTGCGGGTGGAGCAGGGGGCCAAGGTGTCCAACTGCATCCTGATGCAGGGGACCGTGGTGGAATCCAACGCAATGCTCAAGTGTGCGATTGCCGACAAGAACGTGGTTGTCTCCTCCGGTCGGATGCTGATGGGACACATCACCTACCCGCTGGCCATTGCGAAAAATGAAATTGTTTAGTCCCTCTTTCCAACCACTGTGAAGGTGCGTCTCCCTCTGGCGCATGTTCACCCGTTTTTTAAAGGAGTGTCTAATGAACATTTTATTTGCGACCTCTGAGGCGGCACCATTTGTCAAAACCGGCGGGCTGGCAGATGTGGCCGGCAGCCTACCAAATGCGCTGGCCCAGCAGGGGCATGATGTGCGTGTCATCCTTCCGCTCTATGAGTGCATCAACGGCGAGTGGCGCTGTCAGATGCAGTTTTTGCAGCATTTCCGCGTCCGTCTGGCGTGGCGCAATCCGTATTGCGGACTCTTTTCTCTCTGCCGCAACGGAGTGACGTACTACTTTGTGGATAACGAGTACTACTTCAAGCGCCGCGAAATTTATGGGCACTACGACGATGGGGAGCGCTTCGCCTACTTCTCCCGTGCCGTGCTGGAGGTGACATCACACCTCGACTGGTCACCGGATATCATCCACTGCAACGACTGGCAGACCGCGCTGGTACCGGTTTATTTGCTGGAGGACCGCACATACATCCCACAGCTGCAGCATGCAAAATCGGTCTTCACCATCCATAACATTGAATATCAGGGCCGTTACGGGCGCGAGACGCTCACCGACCTCTTCGGCCTGAACATGGGCTACTTTAATGAGCATATGCTCGCTTACCACGGTGACGTCAACCTTATGAAGGGTGGCATTTACGCCTGCGACGCACTGACCACCGTATCTCCCACCTATGCTGAGGAGCTGCAATACCCCATGTACGCGCACGGGCTGGAGGGCGTGATCACGGATAACCGCCATAAGCTCACCGGCATTTTGAACGGCATCGACACCGACGTCTATAACCCGTGGAAGGACACCGGTCTCGCCAAGTTCTACTCGGCGCGCCAGCCAAAAGGCAAGCAAAACTGCAAGCTGGCCCTCCAGCACACCACAGGACTGCTGGAAGCGCCCGATGTCCCCATCATCGCCTGTGTGACCCGCCTTGTTCCGCACAAGGGGATTGACCTGATCCGCTCCGTGTTTGACGAGATCATGGCGATGGATGTGCAGATGATCCTGCTCGGTACCGGTGACTGGTACTATGAGGAGTTTTTCCGTCAGGAGCAGGGGAAATACCCCGGGCGCTTTGCCGCAAACATCATGTATTGCCCCGCTATGGCCACCGCCATCTACGGCGGCGCGGATCTACTGCTTATGCCCTCCGTCGCCGAGCCGTGTGGGCTCTCCCAGATGATCGCCATGCGGTACGGCACCCTCCCGCTCGTGCGGGAAACCGGCGGGCTGCGTGACACCGTTATCCCCTACGGCATGCCGGAGGCCAACGGCTTCTCCTTCGCCAATATCAGCGCGCACGACATGCTCTGGGTCCTGCGTGAGGCGGTCAGCCTCTACCACAACGACAGGCAGGCGTGGCGGGGACTGCAAAAGCAGGCCATGTCCATCGATTTCTCCTGGACCCGCTCCGCGACAGCATATCAGGAGATCTACGAGCGTCTCATTAGTCAATAGTGGTCTTTAAATTTCTGAGATGGGAGCACCATAAAACATGCGTAAGTACACAAAAAAAGAGCTCATGACACTCATCAGCGCAAAGCTGCGCCTCACCTTTGGGCGGGATGTATCGGAAGTCAGCAAATTCCACCTGTTCAAAGCCTGTGCCTTGATCCTGCGCGACATCATGTCGGAGTACCTCCTGAAGGAGGAGTTTAGCCCAAGTACGTTTTCCGACCGGCAGGTACACTATCTGTCCATGGAATTTCTGCTCGGGCGCTCCCTGATGAAAAATGCCTTTAATCTGGGACTCTATGAACCACTTGTGCAGGCGATTGAGGGGTTTGGTTTCTCCGCGCCGGAGCTCTTTGAGTGCGAACCGGATGCGGGCCTTGGAAACGGCGGACTTGGCCGTCTCGCGGCGTGTTATCTGGACTCCATGACCACGCTCGGAATCCCCGCCACGGGGTACTCCATCTGCTATGAGCTGGGCATTTTCCGGCAGAAAATTGTCGATGGGCAGCAGGTTGAACTGCCCGACAACTGGCTGGAAATGGGCGACGCGTGGCTGATCAACAAAATGGATGAGCTGGAGGAGGTTCGTTTTGGCGGGACGCTGGAGGAGGAGTGGGATGAATTCCAGCAGCACCACATCGTCCACACCGGCTACGACACGGTGCTTGCCATCCCGCGCGACATGGAGATATCGGGCTATAACACCGCCCACAGCAACACACTGCGTCTCTGGGAGGCGAGAAGCCCGACGCCGGTGGATATGAACCTCTTTTCCAGCGGGCAGTATCTCAAAGCGGTGGAGCAGCGCGCGATGGCCGAGTCCATCTCCAAGGTGCTGTATCCGGAGGATAACCACTACGAGGGGCGCTCCCTGCGGTTAAAGCAGCAGTATTTCTTCGTCTCCGCCACCATTCAGTCCATTACCCGCAAGCACAAGGCGCAGTACGGCACCCTGCGTAATTTCCATCAAAAACATGTCATTCAGATTAACGATACCCACCCGACCCTGGTCATTCCGGAGCTGATGCGCATCTTTCTCGACGTGGAGGGATACGACTGGGATACTGCATGGCAAATCGTCACGAGCACCGTGGCATACACCAACCATACTGTGCTCTCTGAGGCGCTTGAGCGCTGGTCGCAGCAGCTGATGCAGACCCTTCTGCCGCGCATCTGGCAGATTATCGAGGAGATCTCCCGCCGCTATCAGGAGGAGCTCACCGCGTATTTTCATGGCGATATGTCCAAGGTTTCGGATATGGCCATTGTCTGGGGTGGAGAGGTGCGCATGGCAAACCTCTGCGTCTGCGCCTGCTTTGCCGTCAACGGTGTCTCGGCGCTGCATACCGAAATTCTCAAGCATGAGGTGTTCCACAACGCTTACCTGCGCACGCCGGATAAATTTAAGAATATCACCAACGGCATCGACCACCGCCGTTGGCTGTTCCAGATTAATCCGGAACTCGACGCGCTCGTCCGCGACTGCCTGAACGGCGACGCCTATATGCGCAAGCCGAGCGTCCTGCAGGAGCTCCTGACCTATCAGGACGACGCGGCGGTGCTCGCCCAGCTCGGCAAAATCAAGCGGGATAATAAGCGGCTCTTTGCGGATCATCTCGCGCGGGAGACCGGCGTTGTCCTCAATACCGACGCGATTTTTGACGTGCAGGTCAAGCGCCTGCACGAGTATAAGCGCCAGTTGCTCAACGTGCTGCACATCATCTATCTCTATCAAAGGCTCCAGCAAAATCCCTCGCTCGACATGGTGCCGCGCGTATTCCTGTTTGGCGCAAAGGCCGCACCGGGCTACGTCGTCGCCAAGGAGATCATCCACCTGATCAATTCCGTCGCCGAAACCGTCAACGCCGACCCGATCTGCCGCGATAAGCTACAGGTGGTATTTTTGGAAAACTACCGTGTGAGCCTCGCGGAAAAGCTCATCCCCGCCTCCGAGCTCAGCGAGCAGATTTCCACCGCCGGAAAAGAAGCCTCCGGCACGAGCAACATGAAATTCATGATGAACGGTGCCCTCACCATCGGCACCTTGGACGGTGCGAATGTGGAGATGCACGACCTCGTCGGAGACGACAACTTTTTCCTCTTTGGCATGAACGCGCAGGAGGTGCAGGAGTGCAAGTACAGGGGCTACAACCCCTATGAATACTATAACCAAAACCCCGCGCTCAAGGCGGTGCTCGACAAGCTGAGTGCCGGCTTTGACGATAAGGTCTCGTACGAGAACCTTTCCCGCCGCCTGCTGTTCGGCACAAATGGTATGGCGGATGAGTACCTTCTGCTTGCGGATTTTGAAAGCTACCGCACCGCGCAGGAGCGGGTCTCCCAGACCTATCTGGATCAGACGCGCTGGAACCGCATGTCCCTGATCAATATCGCGCACTCCAACGTCTTTGCAGCCGACCGCAGTATCCATGACTATGCGCGCGAAATTTGGCATGTCCCTGCGAAAGGCACACCCTGAAAAACGGTCTCTTTGATCATAAAATGAGTTGAGCAGGCGAAAAATCAGGATAAGCCATTGGGGGAGCAAGGCCCCCAAGGCAAGAAGAATAGGATATGCTCCTCTTGCAGTAGACAGCATCTACTGCAAGAGGAGCATATTATTTTGTCCGCACTGCCGCCATTTACTTAACTTTTACAATCCGATGCTAGCTGCACTTACATGCCGTGCGTACAATAATCTTATCCAGAACATGACAACCGTCCTGTGTCTGATACCAGATGGATAAAGGAGCAAAAGGATAGTATGATGCAAACCATACATAAAAGCGCGACAAAGAAGAACACTGCTATCGGCCGGCCTTCATTACCGATTAGTCTGACATATATCGCACTGGCGGTTGCCGTCATTCTGGTTATGGTCATGAATTACCGGAACCCTATTTCCTACGCTATTTTTAGCACGGAAACCATTTCGTATGAAAAAGGAACCGTGCTGGCTGTAACGGATGAATCGATAGAGCCTGCCGATGGAATGCCCGGATGGGATCTGGGCACACAGACGCTTTTGGTCAAGATGACAAGCGGAGTACAACAGGGCGAAGAGATACAGATGGTCAATACCCTGTCTACCGACCACAATGTGCGTGTGGCAGTCGGACAGGCTGTCATCATCAAGGCTGACCGACCGGAGGGGATTACCCCTTACTACACCATATATAACTATGACCGCACAGCAGGACTCTGTATCGTGGGTGCGCTGTTTGTCCTTTTTATGGTTGCTGTCGGGCGTTTGAAGGGTTTGCGCAGCATTGGCGGACTTGGCATCTCGCTGTTTTTTATTTTTGGATTTTTGCTCCCCACGATTTATCATGGGTATTCACCCATACTCATGTCGATCCTGACCGCAATGGTAATTGCATTCTTCTCGCTGCTTCTACTGAATGGATTTAGTCGCAAGACATTCACTGCCGTTTCCGCAACCGTAGCAGGCGCATTGCTCTCTGCCGGGTTTTTCTTCCTCATCTCCGCCTTGCTTCAACTCTCCGGTTATAACATGGACGGCACGGAGGAATTGATCCTCGTTTCGCGCGGTACCGGTCTCCAGCTCGGGCAGGTGATGTTCGCAGGGGTACTGATTTCCTCTATTGGTGCCGTTATGGATATGACAATGTCCATCGCCTCCTCTCTGGATGAGATGAAGCGGATCCATCCGTCCTTGTCGTGGAGAGAACTGTTTTCTTCCGGGCTCGCAATCGGGAAAGATATGATCGGCACAATGTGCCAAACGCTTGTTTTGGCGTTTGTCGGCAGTGCATTGCCAACCCTTTTGGTACTGATCTCATATGGCACACAAGCGGGACAGTTTATTAGCTCTGACTATGTTGCAATTGAGGTGGTGCAGAGCGTGGCGGGCAGTTTGGCCGTGATATCTGCCGTTCCAATTACCACAGGTCTTTATATCATGCAAGCCCATCGAGAAGAGAAACAGACTGCTCCGTCAAAAAAAATTCGCGAACCGATTGCTTCAGAGCACGCTTCGCTTTAGATATAGCCCTAGGAAACAATATATCCAAATTTTGAGGAGGAATCGTGTGATGTTAAACGCAATTTTCAGCAGTAAAAACAGCAAAAAAATTTCTCTCTTTCTCAGCATCCTGATGGTATTGAGCATGGTCTCTGCTACCGTCGCTGTACCCGCCTATGCACTTTCAGACGAGGAGCTGGACAGTGAATCGGTTTATGAGGAAACCCTCCAGACTGATGCACTGCAGGACGCAGAAGATACAGAAGAAGACCAGCAAACAGTTGTGCCGGACACAGAAAACACTGCGGAGACAGTGACCACAGGAGACGATGCGGTTGTAGAAACCGCTGTGCCTACAGATGCAGCCGCCACAGTGGATGCAGAAACCACCGATCGTGTTGATTCGCAGCCTTCCGTTATGGAAACAGTAACGACTGCTGCGACTGCGACGGTCAAGAACATGGCTCTGACCATTGGTGCGGACGAGACCGAGCGCAACCTCACATGGTACAGTGATTCTACTGCGGACGGTGAAGTGCAGCTTGCGCTCGCTGATGCCATGACCGGGGATACATTTCCTGCCGAGTACGAGAGCTTTGCGGCAGTGAGCGCCACGTCCAATGTCTCTGGGTATTCTACGTATAAAGCAACCATCAGCGGCCTGAGTTCTGACACGACATATGCTTATCGCGCCGGCAATACGGACGGCTGGTCAAGCGTATACACCTTCACCACCGATAGCTTTGCATCCTCCTCCTTCAGTTTCCTGCTTGCAGGTGACCCGCAGATCGGCAGCAGCGGCAACGCCGGAAACGACACCACCGGCTGGACCACCACACTCAATCACTGTGCGGACTGGTTTTCGGACATCAGCTTTCTGGTCAGCGCCGGCGACCAGGTGGAATCCGCCACCAACGAGACGCAGTATGAAAGCTACTTGACCCCTGATGCACTCCATAGCCTGACCGTTGCGCCTAACATCGGCAACCACGACAGCACCAGCGCCATTTATAAGCAGCATTTTTCTGTGCCGAATGAAGCCACAAATACCGGCGATACCGCCGCGGGCGGAGACTACTGGTATTCCTACAATGATGTACTGTTTATGTCCATCAACTCCAACAATACGAGCACCGCTGTACACAAGGCGTTCCTGGAGAGTGCCATTGCTGCTTATGTGGCGGAAAATGGTGCCGAACCCGCGTGGAAAATTGTGACCTTCCACCACTCTGTTTACTCTACCGCAAGCCACACAAATGACAGCGATATTCTCGCCCGGCGCAATGAGCTCCCCATTGTATTCAGCGAACTGGGCATCGATGCCGTACTCATGGGACATGACCACGTCTACACCAGATCTCTGATGATGGCTGGTACCACCCCGATTACGGAAGGGTATGTCGCAGACGGAAGCAATGCATACGCGGCCTATACAAAGGGCGAGGGTTCCGGCGAGACGGTATATCTGACCGCAAACTCCGCTTCGGGCAGCAAGTATTATACCATTCAGAACCTGAGCTTCCCGTTCAAAGCGGCCGACAACCAGGAGAGCACCCCCAACATCACCAAAATTGATGTCACAGAGGATGCGCTTACCTTTACCACTTACCGCACAGGCACGGCAAACACCGTGAGCGATGTCGTAGATACCTTCACCTTGAGCAAAGAGGCCGCAGACACAACCGAGCTGGATACACTGATTGCTGAGGCCGAAGAGAAAAATGCGTATGAGTATACAACGGATACATGGACTGTTTTTGTCGCAGCGCTTGCGGAAGCCAAGGAGCTCCGCGCAACCGGCACCGCGACACAGAGTGAGATTGATGCTGCAAGCACCGCGTTGCGTACTGCGATGGACGCACTGACGGCCGGGCTTGTGTTCGATGTCACTACCTCGGCTCGTACCGTAGAAGGCGAAACCGTATCGTATATGATCTCCATGTATAACGCCAATCGGCTGATGAATTTAGCTGTTACGTTCTGTGCCAATGGTGACATGCTGGAAAGCGCCGGGTATGAACTGAAAAATGGCTTTACCTCAATGAATCAAGGTGGCATCGTCTGGACTGACCTTGGGGATGGTATGTGGCAGGGGAAGCTGGCGCTTGTCTACCTGAACAGCACGACCGGCATCACAACGACTGAGAGCACAGACATTCTGAATCTCCTGTTCAAAGGAAAGGCACTCGGCAGCGCAACACTGGAGGTCACGAATATCGCCGCCACCGTGTTAGATGAGGATGAGATGCCTGTCTATGTTTCGTTCGGATATAAAAATCAATCAGCAACCACGGTCATTGTTCCCTACTTCTACCTGTATGATTTGAACAGCGACGGCGTTGTGGATCTGCTTGACCTTGCTATGGCGCAGAAGTACTACTGGGCAAGCGAAGACAGCGCAAATTGGGATGCTGCAAAAATTGCCGATGTGAATGGAGACGGCGCTGTAGATATGGTCGATCTGCTTGCCATCTACGCAAACTTTACAGCGTAAAGCATACATCGCTGCATAAGCGGCCCGCATGATACGCTTTCCCTGTGCGGCAATGCTGCACAGGGAAAGAAAATTTAATTTATCAATATGGGGAGAAAACATATGAAGGAGATTATGAGGCGTTGCAGCGGTATCCTGTTTGCGTTCGCTGTTGCGAGCAGCCTGTTTCTATGCAAAGCTTCCGCCGCGCAGGCCAGCGATATTGTCCTCGCTGCCGACGAGACAACGTTTTCTGTGGATCTGACGATAGAAGAAAGTGTGCCATTTGCAGGGATGGAATTTGGTTTGACGCTCAGTGACGAGTCGGCACTGACATTCACTTCGTTTACACCATCTGATGAGATCGCCGGTGCCATGCAAACGCCGTTTGTCACGGTGGATGGATTGCATGGATTTGGCTTTTACACCGCGTCCAATGCCTATAGTGGCAAGGTGACTGTCGGAACACTGAATTTTACCTATAGCGGCGATGCCAATCAGGTGATAGAAATAGCACACATGTTGGTGGCGCGCCTGGATGAGAGTGGCACGCCTGTTGGTACAACACGGGAAGGGGGGGTGCTCACGTTCCATATCAGCCGTGAAAGCACCGCGGCGGATGGTGCGGATGAGGAGGATACGGATAGCACATCTTCCGGCGGCTCGTCTTCCGGCTCCTCTTCCGGATCTTCTACCAGCACTTCTTCCTCCAGTACATCCACAACCAATGTCTCGGTTACAATTGCAGAAGAGGATGTGCCCCTAACCGAATTATATATACGCTCAAAGTACTTTGATGATGTTGACGAGAATTGGCCGTGGGCGTTTGCGGAAATTGATACGCTCTATGAGGCGCAGGTCGTCAACGGCACGGCGGAGAATATTTATACGCCCCAGGGGAATATCACGCGGGGAGATTTTATGCTGATGCTTTATCGAGCATATGACCTGAGCGCAGAACGTTATGATAATTTTGCCGATGTACCCGCAGGCAGTTATTATTACGAGGCGATCGGTGTGGCCAAAGCGCTGGGCATTGCGCAGGGCGATGGGACGAATTTCATGCCCGACGACCCGATCAGCCGACAGGATATCATGACCCTTCTTTACCGTACGGCCAATTCCCTCCATTGGGATCTGACGGCAGGCAGTGAAACAGACCTGGCGGGTTTTACAGACAGTGCGGCAATCTCAACTTATGCGATAGATGCTGTGGCGACATTGGTCAAAGCAGGGATTATTCAGGGCAGTGAAAATGCGATACACCCGCTGAGTGATACCACCCGTGCAGAAATGGCGGTCATGCTTGCCCGCGTCATGGAACTCTTTTAGCGTAAGGTGTGGCGTTGAAAGTGATGCATATATATGTATTTGCTCGTTATTATGATAATAAAGCGGAACACTTTTTGGCGGCTTTGGCAAAAGGTGTTCCGCTTATTTTTGTCTATATTTTCGGAAGTGCCGAGACAGCGTGCAATAGAAGCCATTTTGCACAGCACAAAGCGGTCGGCCTCATAATAAGATGGATAGAGCAAGTATTTGCTTAAATCTGTATGAAGGAGATAAGTGGACATGAACTATAGGGATGCCCTCAATAGAGGGCGTAGCAGTTCAATATCTGCAGAGAGTAGCGGCATTTCACAGGGGTGTTGTGCCAATGCCGGCTGCCAGACGCCGTGTGGCTGCCCACCGGCGCCGCCCTTTATGCCGTGCCCGACGGGGCCGACGGGGCCGACTGGCGCAACCGGACCGACTGGCGCGACGGGAGCCACCGGTGCCGCGGGTGTATCCGATGTGACCGGTCCAACCGGCCCAACGGGAGCCACAGGAGCCGCCGGACCGACCGGAGCGGCTGGCGTATCCGATGTGACTGGCCCCACCGGGCCCACCGGGCCAACCGGACCGACCGGAGCTGCAGGCGTAGCGGGGGCGGCAGGCGCAACGGGTGCAACGGGCGCTGCAGGCGCAACCGGCGCGATAGGTGCAACCGGTGCGGTAGGCGCAACGGGTGCAACGGGCGCTGCAGGCGCAACCGGCGCGATAGGTGCAACC
>JAJQEJ010000066.1:18624-20335 GCA_021201735.1 Oscillospiraceae bacterium
GGTGCGGTAGGCGCAACGGGTGCAGCGGGTGCAACCGGGGCGACCGGTGCAGCAGGCGCACCCGGCACGACACCGGTGATCACAGTCGTCGGGACAATCACCGGAGCCCCCGGTACGGATGCTGCGGTGGATGAAACATTTTCACCGGATGGAGCATCTTTGCTCTTTACAATTCCAGCCGGACCGACCGGGCCAGGCGGTGCCACGGGCGCAAGTGGCGCAACGGGCGCAAGCGGTGCAACCGGCGTGACCGGTGCCACGGGTGCCACGGGCGCAACTGGGACAACGGGCGCAACGGGACCCACCGGGCCAACTGGTACATCGGGCGCAACCGGTGCAACAGGTGTAACCGGCCCGACTGGCCCAGCAGGGCCGACGGGAGCGACTGGCCCGACGGGCCCGACAGGGGCACAAGGAAACTTGGGACCGGAGGGTATGCAGGGTGTGCAGGGCAACGCTGGGGCGACCGGCGCAACGGGCGCAACCGGCCCGACCGGAGCAACCGGACTCACGGGACCAACCGGCCCAACCGGTGCAAGCGGGACGAACGGCGCGACCGGGGCTACCGGTGCCACCGGCGCGAGCGGGCCAACCGGTCCGACGGGCCCGACAGGGCCAACCGGGCCAAGAGGCGAGGCCGGTACCAGTATTGTGATTCTTGGCTCACTACCTTCACCGGACGATCTGCCTGACACAGGGTTACCTGGCGAAGGCTATTTGATTGATGGAGACCTCTATGTATGGGATGAACTGACGGGAACTTGGGTCAACGTTGGAGACATTCAGGGTCCGACCGGCCCCACCGGGCCGACCGGTGCGACCGGCGTGGCGGGCCCAACCGGCCCCACTGGGTCCACTGGCCCGACCGGTCCGCGTGGAACCGGCGATACCGGGCCGACCGGTCCCACTGGGCCGACCGGATATACCGGCCCCACTGGGCCAACCGGCCCACAGGGTGGCGTTGGCGAAACCGGCCCGCAGGGTGTTTCTGGCCCGGCAGGGGCACAGGGGATCCAGGGCGTCCAAGGCATCCAGGGCGTCCAGGGTGTGACTGGCCCAACCGGTGCAACCGGCGTTGCTGGAGCAACTGGTGCCACCGGCCCGACTGGCGCTACAGGTACAACGGGTGCGGCTGGTGCGACGGGCGTAACTGGTGCAACCGGCCCGACCGGCCCGACCGGAGCAACCGGCGCGACCGGGCCCGCTGTCACGAGCACCAACATGCAGGCGGTCAACGCCGAAGGCTCCACGATTGCTGTGGTGCTGGGTGGCGTCAATATCCCACTGCCGAATGATCAGATATTAAACAACTTTACAGTAAACGCGGGCAATACCGTGTTCACAGCTGCGGAGACCGGCACGTATCTGATTAGCTATGCAATTCGGACGACTGTAGCGCTCCTGATGTCATCGCGTGTCACCGTGAACACAGTGGCGGTGCCCACCTCTGTGTATGCGCCGCTGGTCAGTGTCAGCGAATTTGAAGTAACATTTATAGCTGAGCTGAATGCGGGGGATGCACTGAGCTTGCAGCTGTATGGCCTTGTGGCTACGGCAGTCTTACGTGCAGAAAACGGCGCAAGTCTGGTTGCAGTAAAGATAGCATAAGGAATATCTATAAATTTTCTGGGCGGAGCCGGATATTATCCGGCTCCGCCCAGACTGAAGACAAAGTGGTTGAAATCGTGTGATTTCAACCACTTTGGGTTGC
>JAJQEJ010000045.1 GCA_021201735.1 Oscillospiraceae bacterium
CCTATTATACCACAAAAACCTCGCCATTGGCGAGGTTTTTTGACAGGCTGAAGCGAGTGTCACCGCTGTGCGGTGACACTCGCATGCGTTTGCAGACACAGCCTGTAAGCAATTAATCCGTTACAAAGGGGAGCAGTGCAATCTGACGTGCGCGTTTGATCGCCTCGGTCAGCTGGCGCTGGTGCATTGCACAGGTGCCGGTGGTCCGGCGGGGCAGGATCTTGGACCGCTCAGAGACAAAGCGGCGCAGCTTTACGACATCTTTATAATCAATGCGCGTGACCTTGTCGGAGCAAAAAGTACAAACCTTGCGGCGCTTGCGGCCGCGGGGGCGCTCTTTATCCATAGCCATATGGCAAAAACCTCCTTACGCTTATTTTTATGTGCTAAAAGGGCAACTCTTCCTCGTCGTCCGAGAAAGCGGCGAATTGGTCGCCGGAATCGCCCGGGGGTGGCGCGGCATAGCTGCCGCTGCTGGAGGGAGGCGCTGCATAGCCGCCACCCTCCGCGTCCCGCTTGGAATCGCCGAAATAGATGTTATCGGCGACGATTTCGGCGGAGCGGCGCTTGTTGCCTTCCTTGTCGTTCCAATCGCGTATCTGCAGACGGCCCTCCACAACGGCCATGCGGCCCTTGGTGAAAAATCGTGAGACGAACTCCGCCGTCTGACGCCACGCGACAATATCGATAAAATCGGTTGTCTTTTCGCCGGTCTGCTTGTCCTTAAAATCGCGCTCTACGGCAAGACTAAAGGAGGCAACCGGCGTGCCTGTCTGCGTGTGGCGGAGCTCCGGGTCACGGGTCAGGCGACCCATCAGAATGATTCGGTTGAGCATCTTTTTATTCTCCCCCTCAGTCGTCCAGACAGACTGTCATGGAACGAATCACACCGTCGGTAATGCGCAGCATACGCTCCAGCTTCTGTGGGAACTCGGGGATTGAGCTGAAGGTCATGCGTACATAATACCCTTCGTTTAGGTCGTTGATGGGATACGCCAGACGACGCTTGCCCCACTCGTCAACCTCGGACACAGTGCCCGCCTCTTCCGCCATGGATTTGAATTTTGTTACGAGCTCTGCGGTCTGCTCCTCGCTCAATTCGGGACGCAGGATGTATACAAGCTCATAATTTCCGCTAATTTTTGCCATTTTCTTGCACCTCCCTATGGACATATGGCCCCCGCTCAAGGTCGGGGGCAAGGATGTGCCTGTTTTAAAGTTTAAACAAGCCATACTATTATATATGAATTTTCAGATTTGTCAAGCTAGTTCAGGAAATCCTTGAGTTTTTTACTGCGTGAGGGGTGGCGCAGCTTGCGCAGGGCCTTGGCCTCAATCTGGCGGATACGCTCGCGGGTGACCTTGAATTCCTTGCCGACCTCTTCCAGCGTGCGGGTTCTGCCGTCCTCAATGCCAAAGCGGAGCCTGAGCACCTTCTCCTCGCGCGGGGTCAGCGTGCTGAGCACCTCCACAAGCTGCTCTTTGAGCAGGGTGAAGCTGGCGGCCTCCGACGGCTCCGACGCGTCCTCGTCGGGGATAAAGTCGCCGAGATGGGAGTCCTCCTCCTCGCCGATCGGCGTCTCCAGACTGACCGGCTCCTGCGCGATCTTGAGAATTTCGCGCACCTTCTCCACCGGCATAGCCATTTCCGCTGCAATCTCCTCCGGCGTGGGGTCGTGCCCGAGCTCCTGCAGCAGCTGGCGGGAGACGCGGATGACCTTGTTGATGGTCTCTACCATATGCACCGGAATGCGGATGGTGCGCGCCTGGTCGGCGATGGCGCGGGTGATGGCCTGCCGCACCCACCATGTGGCATAGGTAGAAAACTTGTAGCCCTTGGTGTAGTCGAACTTTTCGACCGCCTTAATCAGGCCCAGGTTGCCCTCCTGAATCAGGTCGAGAAAGAGCATGCCGCGCCCGACGTAGCGCTTGGCAATGGAGACAACGAGGCGCAAATTCGCCTCCGCCAGCCGCTTCTTGGCGATCTCGCCCTTATCGTAAAGGCGGTGCAGCTCCGCCTCTTCCTCCTCGGTGCTGGGTACGTCTTCCTCATTTTTGCGCATCCGGCTGATTTCGGCCAGCTGCTCCTCGGCGGCCATGCCCGCGCCCATAGTCTGGGCCAGCAAGACCTCCTCCTCCGAGGTCAGAAGGTTGACCTTGCCGATCTCCTTGAGATACATGCGCACGGGGTCGTCCACGCCGAAGGAATCGACCAGCGTGTTGGGGTCGACCAGCTCTTCCTCCGGCAGCTCCTCCAGACTTTCCTCGGTCGGCAGTTCGTCCGGGAGCTCGGGCAGGTAGTCCTCCCCCACCGTGTCGATGCCCAGATTTTCGAGCGTATCGTATATTTTATCCAGCTGATCGGAGGATAGATCCATGTTCTCCAGCACATCCATCAGCTCGCTTGAGGACAGGTTCCCCTTTTTCTTGCCGCGCTCAATCAGCTCGCCGAGCTTTTCGGCGCCGGGGACGCCCTCAATGACCTTCATAACCTCAATCTTCCCCACCTCCATTTTTTCGGCATTGGTGAGGTTCTGCTTGGTCATCTCGTTTTCCTGCTCCTGCTCATTTATCTCAGGGATATTTTGCTCACTCATGTGATGTTCCTCCAAAGCTTTTTTTCTCTTTAAATCGTGCCTGCGCCGCCAGAAGGGATTCCTGTGGTTCGCCTTGTGCCCGGTCGCTGCGCTTGGCAGTCTCCCACTCGATCAGCGAGAGGTAGTCCTCCATTGCCTGCTCGCTGTGCTCAAGCGCCTCCGGGCGATCAAGCACCTGCGCGAGATGGCTGATTTCGCTCCCCTCCAGCTCTCCCGCCAGAACGGCGAGCTGGGTGCTCATCCCCGCCCGGTAGCGATTGCAGAGGATGCTGTATGCCTTGCCGAGCAGGGGCGAGCTAAAGTCTTCCGGATGCAGGCGCGACTCCACCTTCTCCGTCAGAACCGGCTCGAGCAGCAGCAGGCGTATGACGCCCTCCTCCGCCCGGGCAGAGCGTATATTCTGATAGCGCATCGACTGATCCCGTGGCTGAAGTTGTACCGTGGGGGTAAGGTTTTTGCGCTCTTGTTTTTTCTTTTCACGTCTCGCGCGGGTGCTGCGCGCGCGCTTTACTTCCTGCTCCATGGCGTCCCGGGAGACGCCCGCCGCCTCCGCTGCGCGGGAGCCAAAGACTTCACGCTCTACAGGGCTCTGGAGTGTTGCAATGAATTCGGCGCACGCCCGTAAAAATGTGACCTTCTGCTCGTCGTCCGATAGGTCATACTGCTTCTGTATCTGCGCGAGCCGGTACTCGATGTGGTTTTCGCTCCGGTCGAGGAGCCGCGCAAAGGCGGTGCGCCCGAATTTACCGATATATTCGTCCGGATCTTTCGCCCCGCTGAGCGCCAGCACACGCACGGTTACCCCTGTGCGCTCCAAAATCGGGATGGCGCGCTGCGCTGCCGAGGTGCCCGCGCCGTCCCCGTCGTAGGCGATCACCACCTCTTTGGTGTAGCGGGCGAGCAGCAGCGCGTGATGTTCCGTGAGAGAAGTGCCGAGACTCGCCACCGCGCAGTCAAAGCCGGCCTGGTGCAGCGCGATGGTGTCCATATAGCCCTCCGTGAGGATCAGCCGCCCCTGCTTTGACTTGCGCGCGAGGTTGAGCGCAAAGAGGTTGCGGCTTTTATTATAGATAACGGTGTCCGGCGAGTTGAGGTACTTTGGCTGTTCGTCACCGAGCACCCTGCCGCCAAAGCCGATGACATCCCCCCGCAGGTCGATGATCGGGAACATCACGCGGTCGCGGAAGCGGTCGTAAATCCGCCCCTTTTTGTTGTCCACGGCGAGCCCCGCGTCCAGCAGGTCGCGCTTATCAAAGCCCTTTTCCGCCATCGCCTCAATGAGATGGTCCCATCCGTCTGGGGCGACCCCCAGACCAAAGCGGGTGACCGTCCCCTTGGAAAGCCGCCGCGTGTCGTAGAGGTAGGAGGCCCCCCGTGCGCCGCCCGGCTGCGAGAGCTGGTCGTGGAAGTATCGCGCCGCTTCGTGGTTGAGGCGGAGCACGCGTTCTCGCTGTACGCGGAATGCGTCGTTTTCCTCTCCCTCCGGCACCGTCAGTCCCGCGCGCTTTGCAAGCAGGCGGATGGCCTCGGCATACGGCAGGTTTTCTATCTCCATAATAAAGGAGATGACACCCCCGCCCTTCCCGCAGCCGAAGCAGTAAAAGACCTGTTTCTCCTGTGAGACGGAGAAGGATGGCGTTTTTTCATTGTGGAACGGACACAGCCCCCAGAGGCGGTCCCCCTTCCGGGTCAGGGAGACGTAGGATGAGACGACATCTGAAAGTTCACTGCGCGCCACAAGCTCGTCAATAAATTGTGCCGGTATCAATCCGGATGCCTCCTGCTTCTCTATCATTTCCGTTTTTTTACATTTTTATAACAAAGCTGCCGATGGACGGCGTTTTTTGTTACTTCACCGACCAAGGCGCTGGAATAAACGCCTCGGCGTACTTTTCCAGCGCGTATTCGTCCGTCATGCCCGCGATGTAATCGCACACCGCGCGCGCCCTGCCGTCCTCCTGCGCAATCTCCTGCGCCTCAGAGGAGAGCTTGTCCGGGTGGCTCATATAATACGCGAAGAGGCGGCGCAGCAAGTCCTGTGCCTTGCCCTCCTCTCCTTTTGCAACGGGGCTGCGATAGACGTATTCGAACATGAATTCCCGCAGGCTGTACATCGCCTCGTGAAAGGGGACGGACTGCATTACTGTCCCTTCCCGTGCGCTTGTCTCGATGATATCGACGACCAGGCTGTTGATGCGCTCCGTGTTGGTAAAGCCGAGCACCTCAGAGATGGAGATAGGGATATCAATGGCGTAGATGATCCCGCCGCGGATGGCGTCGTCAATGTCGTGGTTTATGTAGGCGATTTTATCCGCCAGACGCAGGAGCTTGCCCTCCGACGTTTCGGGCTGATCCTCGCCCGTGTGGCAGAGGATAGCGCGGCGCACCTCATAGGTGAGATTCAGGCCCATGCCGTCCTTCTCCAGCCGGTCCACAATGCGCAGGGACTGCTCGTTATGGGCAAAACCGCCCGGCAGCAGCTCGTCGAGCACACGTTCCCCCGCGTGGCCGAAGGGAGTGTGCCCCAGATCGTGCCCGAGCGCCGCCGCCTCAGTCAGATCCTCGTTTAATTGCAGGCCGCGCGCGATGGTGCGGGCGATGCGCGTCACCTCCAGCGTATGGGTGAGGCGTGTGCGGTAATGGTCGCCCTCCGGCTGGAGAAACACCTGTGTCTTCTGCCTGAGCCGCCGGAAGGATTTGGAGTGGATGATCCGGTCGATATCCCGCTGGAAGCAGGTGCGCACCGGGCACGGGGGCTCCGGGCGCGCGCGTCCGCGCGACTCCGCGGAAAGGCACGCATGGGGAGAGAGCAACTGCGTCTCCTGCCGTTCGGTCTGTTCGCGTATCGTCATAGCATCAGTCCTTTTGGCGTTTTAATCTCTATATAAAGAATATACGACGTAGATGGTCAAAAACCCTTCTTACAGCCAAAAATTTATTTTTGCAGCGGGACAGGCCGCAGTGTCGTCCCACATACCTTTGGCACGCAGCCGCCTGCCGTCAGCTCCGTGATGCGGGCGATAAAGTCCGCCTCGCCTTCCTCCGGCAGGAGGACGTGCACGGTGACCTCTGTGCCGTATGCGACGTCCCCCGGGATGCCGGTATCCGCGCAGGCGAGCTTCACCCGCTCAAAGAGATGGTACGGACAGGTTACGGAACATTCTGTCCAGCGGCGTACCTCCGAGATACCGGCGGCGTCGAGCGTGTCCTTCGCCGCACGGGTATAGGCGCGCACCAGCCCACCCGCGCCGAGCAGAATGCCGCCAAAGTAGCGCGTGACCACGCAGCAGAAGTCCTCCACGCCCTCCTTCTGGAATACGCCGAGCATGGGCTGTCCGGCGGTCCCCTGCGGCTCGCCGTCATCGGAGTAGCGCACCGCGTTACCCTCCCGCACGGCATAGCACCAGCAGTTGTGCCGCGCGTCGTGGTAGCGCTTTTTCATCTCCTCAATGTTTGCGCGCGCCTTCTCCTCGGTCTCCAACGGCCAGACGTGGCCGATAAAGCGGGATCGCTTTTCCGTAAATTCCGTCTCGGCGGGCGCGGTGGGAATCCGAAACGCCGTCATATGTCGTCCCTGCGGATGAATTCGCTGACCTGTCCCAGAATCTTAGACGTACAGGTGACGACCACCTCAATCTCGTCCGCGAACGCCACCGACTGAACCTTTGCCTCGCGGTAGAGCATGTCAACGAGCCCCCCCTGCTCGTAGGGGATGTGGAGCGTCACCTGCGCGGCACCCCTGTCGAGATGCTGCCCGATGACGTCGCGCAGGGTATCCAGCCCCTGCCCGGTTTTCGCCGAGATGGACACGATATTCTCACCGTGGGGCGTAATGTCGCCCGTGTAGCGGTCGCACTTATTAAACACATCAACGCGCGGAGTTTGCGCCGCGTCCAGCTCTGTGATGAGAGACTCCACCACCTCCGCCTGCTCCCGCCACATGGGATTCGACGCGTCAATGACGTGCAGGAGCAGGTCGGCAAACGCCAGCTCCTCCAGCGTCGCCTTGAACGCCTCCACCAGATGGTGGGGCAGTTTTCGGATAAAGCCCACCGTGTCGGAGAGCAATACGGTGCAGGTGTCGGAGATTTCCAGGGTGCGTGTGGTGGTGTCCAGCGTGTCAAACAGGCGGTCGTTTGCCGGGATGTCGGATCCGGTGAGGGCATTGAGCAGCGTGGATTTACCCGCGTTGGTGTAGCCCACCAGTGCCACCACGGGCACCTCGTTTTTTTCCCGGCGCTGCCGCTGCGTGCCGCGCACACGGCGCACCTGCTCCAGTTCCTCCTGCAGTTTTGCGATCTTGCGGCGGATGTGCCGCCGGTCGGTCTCAAGCTGGGTTTCACCGGGGCCGCGCGTTCCGATGGGGGACTTGCCGCCCGATGCGGTCTGGCGCACCAGATGGCCCCACATGCCGGTCAGGCGGGGCAGGAGATACTGGTACTGCGCAAGCTCCACCTGCAAGCGCCCCTCGCTCGTCTTCGCGCGGCGGGCGAAGATATCCAGAATCAGCGCGGCGCGGTCGAGCACCGTCACACCCAGCTCCTCGGTCAGCACCCGCTGCTGGGAGGGGGAGAGACTGTTGTCGAAGATCACCATATCCGCTTCCAGCGTCTGCACCAGCTCTTTGACCTCCTGCACCTTGCCCTCGCCGATGAAGGTGCGCGCCTCCGGCGTGTCCTTTTTCTGCAGGACGATGGCAAGGCATTCCCCTTCCGCCGTCTCCAGCAGGGCGCGCAGCTCCTCCATGGATTCGTCGGTCGCGTTCTCCTCACGGCGCAGGCTTCCGGCACTCAGGCCGACCAGCACTGCGCGGTTGACTTCCCCTTCCGTGATCTCCGCCATATGGCACTTCCTTTCCGCGCGGCGGCACCAGGGTTATGCCTGATATGCCTCCACAATCTCACCGATGTACATCCTGTGATAGTCCTTTTTGGGGTACCACTGCTCCATATCCTCCACCAGGAAAAGGGACGGGTCAAAATCCTGCGCATAGCGTTTTTTGCACACAAGCACCAGCTCCGCTTCGGCGAAATAAGGCGCGCCGCATGTGCCTGCCTCCACGGTAAAGCCGCACGCTTTTACCTTGTCGGTGTCGCGCCCGCTCTTCTTGCCGCAGAGCGCGAGCTGCTCCTTGTATTGATCGCCGAAAAAGGAGAGGGTGAAGTAGTTCTGCTTTTCTATTAACTCATAGGTATAGCGTGTGGGGCGGATGTAGACCGTTGCGACGTTGGCACCCCATAAAACGCCAAGACCACCCCAGCTTGCCGTCATCATATTGCATTTTTCCTGGTCGCCTGCCGCTATGAGCATCCAGCGCTCGCCGATGAGCGTGAAGACATTTTCGTGCAGGGATTTTACATCAATTTTTGATAGCATGGGTAGACCTCCATTTGGTATATCACCTATTTTTTGCGGGTGTTCTATATATATGCAGCGGTAGGATAAAAAAGCCCGCACCGATCCGGTGCGGGCTTTTTGGGCGGTGTTTACTGGTTGTTTTCCAGGCCGAACTTCTTGTTGAAGCGGCTTACGCGACCGCCAGTATCAACCATCTTCTGCTTTCCGGTGAAGAAGGGGTGACACTTGGAGCAAACCTCGACACGAATGTCCTGTTTTGTTGAACCGGTCTCAATTACATTGCCACAGGCACAGCGAATGGTGGTTTGCGCGTAATTGGGATGAATGCCTTCCCGCATAATGTGTTCACCTCTTTCTTTTGCAGAAAATATATCATTTCATCAAATGCTAAAATATGATACCACAGTTTGAACCCAAAAGCAACCTTTTATTTTTTAGTTATCTGTTCGCAAATCAGCGCCCCCATCTGCTTGGTGCCGATGGGGGTGCCGCTCCCCGCCATATCCGCGGTGTGAAAGCTCTCGGCGAGTACGCGGTCAACGGCCGACTCAATGGCGTCGGCCTCCTCCGCGCGCTGGAAGGAGTAGCGGAACATCATGGCAACAGAGAGAATGGTGGCAATGGGGTTTGCCTTATCCTGCCCGGCGATATCGGGGGCGGAGCCGTGGATGGGCTCGTAAAGCCCCGGCGCGCTGTTGCCGATGGAGGCCGACGGGAGCAGCCCGATGGAGCCGGTGATCATGGACGCCTCGTCGGAGAGGATGTCGCCGAACA
This sequence comes from Oscillospiraceae bacterium, assembly GCA_021201735.1. Lineage (GTDB taxonomy): Bacteria > Bacillota > Clostridia > Oscillospirales > Oscillospiraceae > JAJQEJ01. Next base: position 8,730 of record JAJQEJ010000045.1, read on the forward strand.
TGTTCTCGGTCACCACCACGTCGAACTGGCCGGGATTGCGCACGAGCTGCATGGCGCAGTTATCGACGAGCATATCCTCATACGCCACGTCGCTGTACTCCTGTGCAAGCCGGTGGAGCACCTCACGCCAGAGGCGGCTGGTCTCGAGCACGTTTGCCTTGTCTACACTCGTGACCTTTTTGCGGCGCAGGCGGGCGAGCGCAAAGGCGCGGCGGCCGATGCGTTCAATCTCCCGTTCGGAGTAGGCCATGAGGTCGCTGCATTCCACACCGCTATCGGCTGTATCATATCGCGCGCGCTTTCCAAAGTAGACGCCGCCCGTAAGCTCACGCACCATCATCAGGTCGATACCCGCCTCGGCGATCTCCGGCTTGAGCGGACATGCGTCTGTCAGCGCGGGGCGCAGCACCGCGGGGCGGAGGTTGGCGTACAGCCCCAAATCCTTCCGGATGGCGAGCAGCGCCGTCTCCGGGCGCTCCTCCGCCGGACGGTCGGAGCCCCACTTCGGGCCGCCGACCGCGCCGAGGAGCACCGCGTCACACGCCTTGCATTTATCCGCCGTGCCGTCTGGATAGGATTTTCCCACCGCGTCCGTGGCGCAGCCGCCGAGCAGCACGTCGGTATAGGCATAGGTATGCCCGAAATTTTTCCCGACGGTGTCCAAAACGCGGACCGCCTGCTCCACCACCTCAGGGCCAATGCCGTCGCCCCGGATGAGTGCAATCTTATAATTCATTTCGCCACCCCTCTCGCCTTCAGAGACTTGAGCAGTCCGCCGCTGCCTATGATGCCCTCGATAAATTCCGGAAAGGGTGCCGACTGATACTGTTTACCCGTCGTCTCATCGGTAATCACGCCGGTCTGGAAGCTTACAGATACCGTGTCGCCCGGCTGAATCTCCCGCGCCGCCTGTTCACACTCCATGATGGGAAAGCCGATGTTGATGGCGTTGCGGTAAAAGATGCGCGCGAAGGAGGAGGCGATGACACACTGCACACCGCTTGCCTTAATTGCGAGCGGGGCGTGCTCCCGCGAGGAGCCGCAGCCGAAGTTCGCCCCCGCGACGATGATGTCGCCCGACTCCACCGTGGCGGCAAAATCCGTGTCGATATCCTCCATACAGTGGGACGCGAGGGATGCCTCATCGGGCGCGTTTAAATAGCGCGCGGGGATGATGACGTCGGTGTCTACGTTGTCGCCATATTTATAAATCTTCATTATTTCTCCTCCCTTATCCCTGTACCAGTGCCGCGGGGTCTGCCACGCAGCCCATGACGGCGGAGGCCGCCGCGACCGCGGGGCTTGCCAAAATTACCTCGGACTGCACATGCCCCATCCGTCCGACAAAGTTGCGGTTGGTGGTGGCGACGGCGCGCTCGCCTTCGGCCATCACGCCCATGTGGCCGCCGAGGCAGGGGCCGCAGGTGGGGGTGGAGACGGCGCAGCCCGCCTCGATAAAGACCTGCACCAGCCCCTCGTTGGTCGCGTCGAGCATGACCTGCTGGGTGGCGGGGATGACGATACAGCGCACCTGCTTTGCCACCTTTCTGCCGCGCAGAATTTCTGCCGCCTGCCGCATATCCTCCAGACGCCCGTTGGTACACGAGCCGATGACCACCTGGTCGATGGGAAGCCCCGCAACCTCGCCCACCGTCTTCGTATTGGACGGCAGATGCGGCATGGATACGGTGGGCTGGAGCGTCGAGAGGTCAATGACCACCTCCCGTTCGTACACCGCGTCGTCATCCGCCTCATACGCCGTCCACGGACGGGTAACCCGCCCATCAAGATAGGCGCGGGTTTTCTCATCCACGGGGAAGATGCCGTTTTTCGCCCCCGCCTCAATGGCCATGTTGGCGATGGTGAAGCGGTCGTCCATCGAGAGCGCCGCCACGCCTTCGCCGGCAAACTCCAGCGACTGGTAGCGTGCGCCGTCCACGCCGATGAGGCCGATGAGGTGGAGAATCACATCCTTGCCGGAGACATACGGGCGGAATATACCTGTGAGGGTTACCTTGATAGCGGAGGGCACCTTGAACCAGCTGAGACCCGTCGCCATGCCCGCCGCCATGTCGGTCGAGCCGACACCGGTGGAAAACGCGCCGAGTGCTCCGTAGGTGCAGGTGTGGGAGTCGGCGCCGATCATCGCCTCGCCGGGGGCAATGAGCCCCTTTTCCGGCAGAAGCGCATGCTCAACGCCCATGTCGCCCACGTCATAAAAGTGCGTGATATTGAAGCGCTTTACGAATGCCCGCACCGCCGCGCACAGCTGCGCCGCCTGAATGTCCTTGCAGGGGGTATAGTGGTCCATCACAAGGGCGACTTTCTCCCTGTCGAACACCTGTGTGAGCCCTGCTTTGTCAAATTCCGTGATGGCGACCGGCGTTGTAATATCATTTCCCAGAATCAGATCGAGCTTGCCCTCGATGAGCTGTCCCGCCGCCACATGCGGGAGCCCCGCGTGCGCCGCGAGAATTTTTTGGGTCATTGTCATTCCCATGTTCCGGTACCTCCTTCGTTGCTTTGTGTGCTTATTATCGCATTATGCTTGTCAAAAGAATGTTAAATGTGTTACAATTCAAAAGAACAGTGAGGTGACGCATGATGCAGACAAGTGATATCTGGCAGCCGCTCGCCGAGGGACAGGTGCCACGGGTATATGAGGCGGGCCAATTTATCTATTGGCAGGATACCATTGCAACGGAATTTTATTACATCGTTTCGGGGAAGGTCAAATGCTTCCTCAGTGCCCCCTCCGGCGCGGAGCGCACCCTGACGGTGCATCAGACGGGGGCGCTCATCGGGGAGGCGTCGTTTTTCGACGGGCAGCCGCGCGTCTCCTCCGCCATCGCCCTGACCCGCTGTGAGATTGTCACAATCGACCGTGTGCAGCTGGAGGAGACCTTTCGGCGCTGTCCGGAACTTCCCTTTTCCATGCTGCAGTATCTGGCAAAAACGGTGCGCCTGCTCTCGGGGCATGTGGACGGGACATTCCTGCGCGCCGACCGGCGCATCGCGCGCTATCTGCTCAGCCAGCCGACGGAGGAGGACGGAATCCTCTCCTGCACCCATGAGGAGATCGGCTTTGCGGTGGGCGTCAGCCGCGTGACGGTCAGCCGAGTACTCGGCGCGCTTGAGCGAAATGGATTTTTGGAGACCGGCTATCACCACATCCGCCTGCGCAACCGCAAGGCGCTGGACTCGCTGGTACATAGTTTGCCGGAAGAATGCTAACAGGAATTTTTGTATATTATTACATATTTATGGCAGGGAAATTGTGATTTTATTAGTAATTTCAACTTAGCCTTGCATTTTGACAGAGAAATTGGTATCATAAGTTTAATATGTCTTTCCAAGTCGAGAGAGACTTTTACAGGAACGGGGGCACTGAAAAAATGTGTAGTTGTGACTGCAAAGAAAACAGCAGGTATTTTGATGCGTTTGAGGAGATTATGCAAAATTACTCCGGCAAAGAGGCGGAGCTCATTCCCCTTTTACAAAAACTGCAAGGCGCATATGGGTATTTACCGGAGGATATCATTGCCCGTCTGTCGGACCGGACGGGTATTTATGTGTCCAAGATTATGGGTGTGGCCACCTTTTACTCGCAATTTCGCCTGCAGCCGGTGGGAGAGCATGTGATCAGGGTATGCTTCGGAACCGCCTGCCACGTCAATGGCGCGGAGAACGTCGCCGATGCGCTCTGTCAGGAGCTGGGGGTGGAACTGGGCGGAACCACTGAGGATGGGAAGTTTACCGTCGAGTCGGTCGCGTGTCTTGGCTGCTGCTCCCTCTCGCCTGTGATGATGATTGATAACGAGACGCACGGGCGGCTCACGCCGGATAAAGTGCGCACGATTATGAGAGAGTTTCGGAAAAAGGAGGCGGCGGGATGAAACTGCGGATCGGACTTGGCTCCTGCGGCATCGCGGCGGGCGCACTGAAGGTAAAGGACGCCTTTGAAGCACTCATTGAGGCGCATCCAGAGGCGGCGGTTGAGATGAGCGACACGAGCTGTATGGGCATGTGCTATAGAGAGCCGATGGTGGAGGTCGTGGATGAAAGCGGCGGCACCATCTACGGCGGGGTCACGCCGGAGCTGGCGCAGACGATTTTTGAACGACACATTCTCGGCGGCACGCCGGTGCGGGAGCACGCCGTTCTCACCCCGGCGCACGATGGCACGGACGAGGTGTTTTTGGTGCCACAGGCGCGCATTGTCCTTGCCCGCTGCGGAAAAATCAACCCTGAATCCATCGACGATGCGCTGGAGATGGACGCGTACAAGGGCCTTGCGCGCGCCCTGCGCGAGATGACCCCTGAGGAGGTCATTGAGGAGGTGCTTGCTTCCGGCGTGAAAGGGCGCGGCGGCGCGGGCTTCCCCACGGGGCAGAAGTGGCGCTTTGCGCACAACGCAAAGGGGGATCAGAAGTATATCATCTGCAACGCCGACGAGGGTGACCCCGGCGCGTTTATGGACCGTAGCGTGCTGGAGGGTGACCCCCACAGCGTCATTGAGGGACTCGCCATCGGTGGCTACGCCATCGGCGCGACCGAGGGCTATGTCTACGCCCGCGCGGAGTATCCGCTCGCCATTCAACGTCTGAAAATCGCCATCGCGCAGGCGGAGGCGCGCGGCCTGCTCGGCGATAACATTATGGGCACCGGCGTGTCCTTTCACCTACATATCAAAGAGGGCGCGGGCGCATTTGTCTGCGGCGAGGAGACCGCCCTCATCGAGTCCATTGAAGGGCACCGCGGTATGCCGCGTATCCGTCCGCCCTTTCCGGCAAACCGCGGGCTGTTTGGCATGCCATCGAATATTAACAATGTCGAGACACTCGCAAACATCGGCTGGATTATCCGCAACGGCGCGGTGGCATTTGCCGAATACGGCACGGAAAAGAGTAACGGCACAAAGGTCTTTGCCCTTGCGGGTAAAATTAAGCACGGCGGGCTCGTTGAGGTACCCATTGGCATGACGGTGCGCGACGTGGTGTTCGGCATCGGCGGCGGTACCTCTTCGGGCAAGGACTTTAAGGCGGTGCAGCTCGGTGGGCCGTCCGGCGGCTGTATCCCCGCGTCCCTCATCGACACGGTGATCGACTACGACACCCTCGCCGCCACCGGCGCGATCATCGGCTCGGGCGGCATGGTCGTCATGGATGAGGACAATTGCATGGTGGATATCGCCCGCTACTTCCTCAATTTTACCCAGTCGGAGTCCTGCGGCAAGTGTACTTTCTGCAAAATCGGCACCAAGCGGATGCTCGAAATCCTCACCCGCATCACCCAGGGCGAGGGAGAGGAGGGGGACATCGAAAAGCTGGAGGAGCTTGCGGTGCAGATTAAACGCAACGCCCTCTGCGGCCTCGGGCAGACCGCGCCGAACCCTGTTTTGACCACCCTGCGCTACTTCCGCGACGAGTATGAGGCGCACATCCGGGACAAGAAGTGCCCCACCCACCAGTGCAAGGCGCTCATTCACTATGAGATTGACCCCGAAAAGTGTATTGGCTGTACCGCCTGCGCCCGCCGCTGTCCCACCAAGGCGATTCAGGGGACGGTAAAGCTCCCGCATATACTTGATCAAGCGCTGTGTACCAAGTGCGGCACCTGCCTGTCGGTGTGCAAAGTTGGCGCGGTATCCGTGGATTAGGAGTGCAGTTATGGAGAAAGTAAATGTAACAATGAACGGCGTGCCCTGCGCGGTTACCGCGGGGCAGACCATTTTAAACGCCTGCCGCGAGCAGGGGGTTACCATTCCCACCCTCTGCCACGATGCGCGCCTGCGGCCCTTCGGCTCCTGCATGCTCTGTCGTGTGGAGGTGGAGGGCGCGCGGGGTACCATGCTCGCCTGCAGCGCGGAGGTCACGGAGGGTATGGTCATCCGTACCGAGAGCGAGGCCATAAGCAAGGCGCGCGAGACCTGTCTGGAGCTGCTGCTCAGCCAGCATTACGGCGACTGCATCGCCCCATGCTCACAGGCGTGTCCCGCCCATGTGGACATTCAGGGCTACGTCGGACACATCGCAAACGGCCGCTATGAAGAGGCCCTCAAGCTCATCAAGCAGCGCAATCCCCTGCCCGTTGTCTGTGGGCGCATCTGCACCCGCCCGTGTGAGAGTGAGTGCCGCCGCAACGCGCTCGAGGGGCCGGTGCACATCGCCCACCTTAAGCGCTTTGCAGCCGACCTCGACCTGGAGCGGGAGGTGCCGTACCTGCCCGAAAAAGCCCCTGCCACCGGCAAGAAGGCCGCCATCATCGGCGCGGGCCCCGCGGGGCTCTCCGCCGCGTGGTTCCTGGCGGCTGCGGGACACGGCGTCACGGTCTTTGACCGCCACCCCCACCCCGGCGGGATGCTGCGCTACGGCATCCCCTCCTACCGCATGCCGCGCGAGGCCCTCGACCGTGAGGTGGATATCGTGGCAAGCCTCGGCGTGGAGTTTCAGTATAACGTCACATTTGGCAAGGACATCACCCTTGCGTCACTGAAAGCGGACGGCTATGACAGCGTCCTGCTTGCCGTCGGCTCGCAGGTCGGGCAGCCACTCGGCGTGACCGGGGAGGAGGACTGCCCGACCATCCTGCGCGGCGTCAGCTTTTTGGGTTCCGTCACGGAGGGGAACCCGCCCGATTTTGCGGGCAAGCGCGTCATCGTAGTCGGCGGCGGCAACACCGCCATGGACTGCTGCCGCACGGCGGTGCGCCTCGGCGCGCAAGAAGTACAGCTTGTCTACCGCCGCAGCCGGGAGGAGATGCCCGCCGACGAGATGGAGATTGAGGAGGCGGAGCTTGAGGGCGTGGACTTCCACTTCCTCACCAATCCCGTCGCCGCCGCGCCGCAGGGCGGGCAGACGGCGCTCACCCTGATTCGCATGGAGCTCGGCGCGCCCGACGCGTCTGGACGCCGCGCCCCCATCCCCGTCGCGGGGTCGGAGTATACAGAGACGGCCGACTTTGTCATCTCCGCCATCGGGCAGACACAGGATTTGAGCTTTACCGGTGCGGACTGCGCCGTGGCCGCTGAGCGCAACCGCCTGTGCGCGCGGGCGGGGACGGGCGAGACCAATTTGCGGGGCGTCTTTGCCGCGGGCGACGCGGTGACCGGCCCCAAGACAGCCATTCTCGCCATTGCCGGGGGACATGAAGCGGCCCTTGCGATGGATCAGTATATGCGGGGCAACGTGCCGACGCCCCAGCCGGAGCTGTATAGCCACAAAAAGGCGGCGCATTACAGCGAGATGGATTTGTCGGAGTATGCCGACGTCGCCCCCGCCGCGCCGGTGCAAATGCCGATGCTCTCCAAGGAGGCGCGCGCGCTCAATTTCCGCGAGGTGGAGCTCGGTCTGGGCGAGGAGCAGGCGCGGCAGGAGGCGCAGCGGTGCCTCTCCTGCGGCTGTAAGGACATAAACGAGTGCAAACTGCGCGAGTACGCCACCGACTACGGCGCAAAGCAGGACGAACTTGCCGGTGCATTCACAAAATACGCCATTGACGAGAGTCACCCCTATATTGTCCGCGACCCGAACAAGTGCATCCAGTGCGGGCGCTGCGTGCGCATCTGCGACGAGATTACGGGCAAGGGCGTGTTCGGCTTTTATAACCGTGGCTTTGACACCACCATTGAGCCATCCTTCTGCGTCCCCTTCGGCGAGGAGCCCAACTGCGTGAAGTGCGGGCAGTGCGTCTCCTCCTGCCCGGTGGGCGCGCTCATTGAAAAACCTGACCTGCTCAAGCCCGGCCCCTTTGCCGAAACGCTGACCGACAGTGTGTGTACTTACTGCGGCGCGGGCTGTGCCATTGAGCTGCGCACCAACGGCGACAGGCTCCTGCGCACCACCGCCGATACAGAAAAGGGTGTGAATAAAGGCATCCTGTGTGAGCGGGGACGCTTTCATAACAGCTTTATCCATGCGCCCGACCGGCTGAAGACCCCCATGGTGCGCAAAGACGGTGTGCTTGTCCCCTGTACGCTGGCGGAGGCGCTTGCCGCCGTACAAAAAGGTCTGGAGGGCGTGCGCGGCGGCGACTTTGCGGTATACCTTTCAGGGAGAACGACCAACGAGGATGCGCACACGCTCGCCTCCATCGCCGCGGCGCGGGGGAGCGAGCAGGTGCTGACCTTTGGGGTCAATCCCATCGTCGCCGCCTTCTACCGTGACCATACGGACCGCGTTGCGACCTATGACGATATCAAGCGCGCCGACCGGATTGTGGCGCTCGGCTGCGACATTGCGGAGGGGAATGCAGTCCCCATGCTGCTGTTGCGCAAGGCCATTCGGGAGGGAACGCCCTTCCTGTCCGCAAGCGGAATGACAGATGATGCAAAGGCCACCATACAAAACGCGGCTACGCCCGTCCTTCTCCTGCGCAATCCGGCAACGGCACTGTTGCAGGCGGCGCTTGATACCGGGGCGAAAATCCTCCTCCCTGCGGGTAAGTGCAACACGCGCGGCATCGCGCCCTATCTGAATCTGGAGGAGACCGCGCGGGGCGATGTGCCCACAAATCTGCTCATCTGGGGTGAGGATACTGTCGGCTGCGGTGGGAGCATCGGGACGCCCAAGTTTGCGGTGGTCTGTGACATCTTCCTGACCGAGACGGCAAAGCTGGCCGATGTGGTGCTGCCCATGCCCGCGTTTTCTGAGGCGACGGGGCATGTCACGAGCCAGTTCGGCCTTGCGCAGGCACTCCGTCCCGCATGGAAAGACGTGGGTCGGCAGGTCGTCGAGGGCCTTGCGCAGGCGCTCGGTACCGCCGAACCGAAGACATATGAGGGCGGCGCAATCCCCGCAACATCCCGTGCCCTGTCCTGCAGTGCAGACGTGCTGGAATATCGGGTTGACCATTCTTCCGAGAGATAAACATACCCCCTGCCGTACAACCGACACGGCAGGGGGTATTTTGATCTGTCAAGTGCTTTGATACTGATCCCCGATTAAAATCGGAGATGTGTCGCAAGCGCCACGCCGCTACGCGGCACGTCTCATAAGTTCCGTATGCGCTACGCGCTATAAAAATCATACTATGATTTTTAAACGGTACTAGTATGAATGTTCACGCCCGCGCTGATAAAGCCTGCGACAGAAATCTCGGCTACGTTTGCGGAGACCACCTGATAGACAAGCATCAATCGGCTATTGGCGGTGACGGGGTAGTTCACCAGAACGGATCCGCTGGAAATCGTGCCGTTGGACTGGGTGCCGGTATAGCCCGGAGCCAGAGAGATCAGCGATGAGGGGATTGGGACGAAGATGTTATCCGGGGTGGTAGAGATCCAGAGCTGTGCCTGCACCGTGGCCGTGTTGCCGGGCAGGTTGGTTGCTGTGCTTGTGGAGAAGAAGGCGGAAAACTCCATGATGGTGCCGTCAACCGGGATCATAAAGGCATCCTGCTCTTCTAAAGAGGATATATCAAACGGGTTGGTGATGGACACAAGCGGGGTAAACGACGCGCCGAACCCGCAAAGGCCGGGATGGGCGGTTACGCCGTTGAAATCGGTGGTGAGGATAACCGGTGTGCCCGACGCAAATGGAATGAGCGCGCCAAGGCCCACCCCTGCCGGGCCTGTTGCACCCGTTGCGCCGGTAGCGCCGGTTGGTCCCGTTGGGCCGCTCAGTCCAGTCGGCCCGGTGGAACAGTGAATATATGCACAACACGGACAAGCCCAGCAATAGAGCGGATTCAAGGAAATCTAAAGATAATTAAACAGCCCTATAATCACACAAGAAACGCCATAGCAAGGTTAGATAATCCTGCTATGGCGTTATTGTTTTTCAATAGAAAGGCGTAAGCCACTCCAATAAAGAAATGGCCTACATTTGTATTGAGCGGTAATAATATCCTGCTCCATGCTATATAAATATAAAAAAGCAATAAGGGGGCGTGAAACAATGGAAAAGCCGAACGACATTAAGGAAATTAAACTTGATTACATAATATCCTATGTCCAGGATAAGGGGCAATGGGCGGTTGACTGGCTGAAAGAACTTGTGAATAAGGAAATGCCACCGAACAAGAACGGCAAGCCACGCAAGATAACATTTATTGAAATACGTAATGAGTTTGTAAAGCAATTCATGCCCGAACTTCTGCCGCCGCCGAAAAAGAAAGAGCCGTCAATGTTTGATAAAATCAATAATTTGTAATGGGAATAGCAACGAGAAATAAAGAGCGCAAGCGGGAACAATAACCGCTTGCGCTTTTCTATGTGCGCTGGAAGTTATAAGGCTGTTTTTCGATTTAAGCCGCTTTTGCGTTTTGGGGTTCCATCCCCGCCGCCACCGCCAAAACGGATTACAGGGGCGTTAAAATGGCTTGTGGGGGTATGTGCGGCGGGGGTATGGGGGAAGCACAACTGCACATTGATTTTTTGTCGTTTTGTGGTAAAATATATGTGTCAATGGCAATCTAAAAATGCACAAAAAGGGCGGGGAAAAAATGTACAAAA